>NZ_JBEXGU010000076.1:0-42019 GCF_040607515.1 Streptosporangium sp. NPDC005286
CGGTCAGGCGGCGCCTCGCCGCGTTGTCGTCGGTCACCGCAGCACGCTGCGGCTCCCTCCTCCGCCTTGCGAGACACCACCTGACCGATCCTCGCTACGGCAAGATCCGCAGGACAGGACCTAGAGGGCGGGCGGGTCGAAGTCGAAGTCGAGCCGTTCACCGCGCATGGCGACCCTGGTGTCCGGATGGTCGTTGCCCAGCACCCGCTGGTAGCGCTCGAAGGTGTCGGCCTCCAGCGCCTGGGCCTCCTCGAAGGCACCCTCCGCCCGCAGGTCGATGACGAGGTTGTTCGCGCAGGCGAGAGTGAGCGGGTGGTCCACCCCCAGCAACTCGCGCAGCTGGGCCAGCGTCTCCTGCCCCAGCCGCCTGGCACTGGGGGCATCCCCCTGTGCCGCGAAGTCGCTGGCGAGGTTGATCGCGCAGGTGAGGGAGTAGTGGTGCTCACGGCCGAGCGTGCGGTCGAAACCCTCCAGAGAGCTCAGATCGAGCCGGCTCGCCTCCTCGATCTGCCCGTTGACCCGCAGCAGCAGCGCCAGGTTCATGTCACAGCCGAAGGTGAAGGGGTGCTCGTCGCCGTACATGCGGGGATAACGAGCCGTCACATCCCGCAGCAGCTCCAGCGCCTCGGTGATCTCACCTCTGGTGCGTTGCGCGTTGGCCAGGCACAGTGCCGCCGCGAGCGTGTCGTGGTGGTCGCGCCCGAAGATGCGCTCCTCCCGCTCGTACGTCGCCTGCGCGAGGTCGAACGCCTCGTCGATCTGCCCCACCCGCCGTTTGGCGATGGACAGATCCTTCGCCGTGCGCAGGGTCCAGGGGTGGTCCGGGCCGAGTTCCTGCACCCCGAAATCGTACGCGTCCTCGCCGAGGTCGCAGGCTTCGGCATAGTCACCTCTGAGCCGCACGATACGTGAGAGACCGTTGCCCGAGGTGAGGATGTTCTGTTTGCTGGATCCCGAGTCGGGACGGCGGTGCAGCCTGTAGGTGGTCTCCTGCAGCTCGAAGGCCTTCTCGTAGTCGCCGAGCAGCAGATAGTCGATGGCGAGGTTGTTCATGGCGCGCAGCGTCCGGTGATGCTGGGGGCCGAACACGCTCTGGTGCCGCCGCAGCGACTCCCTGTCGTGCGCCAGGGCCGCCGTGAAGTCACCTCGCATCCGCAGGTCTCCGCCATGACTGTTGGTGAGCAGGAGGGTCTCCTCGTGGTCGGGTCCCAGAACCCTCCTCATCCGCGTCAGGGTCTCGCGGTTGAGTTCGAAGGAGGCCCGGTAGTCGCCGAGCTCGCGAAGGACGATGCCGAGATGCCGCTGCGCGGAGAGCACGTGCTGGTCCTCGTCCCCGCTGTCGGCCCGCCATCTGGCGATGAAGCCCTTGACCAGGTCGCTGGCTGACTGGTAGCCCCCGGACGAGTAGAGGTAGCGCACGACGTCGAGGGCGAAGCGACGGATGCGGGGATCCTCACCGGCCTCCACCATCGCGGGTGTCATGTGGCTGAGCAGCTCGGCGTAGCGCGGCCACAGGACGGTGTCGTCCGGAAGGCCCGGCGCCGCCGCGGCGAGCATGAGGTGCACCTCGTGGCGGAAGGACACGTGCTCCTCCCAGCCCAGCTCGGCACGGAGCAGTGCCTGAACCAGCCGGTGGACCTGGATGGTCCGGTTCTCCGAGTCGATCCGCGCCAGGGCGTACCGGCCCAGCTCCCTGATGGCCCGGCTCAGCAGGATCGGATTGTCGAGAAGCGGGCCAAGACGCGACCCGGCCGCGAGGTCGTCGGGAAGTGCCCCGAACACGTCACGGGGGATGGGGTCGGGTCCGAAGAAGGCGCAGCAGCGCAGGAGCTCCACGGCCTCGGGCAGCTTCGCCTTGAGCTGTGACACCGACAGCGACCACGCCGCCGTCATGGACAGCGGATAGTCCGACGCCTTGTTGGCGTCGAGCAGCTGGGCCGTCTGCTCGTCGAGCAGCCGGAGATACTGCTCGACGGACATCCCGGTCTCCGTCTGCAGGGCTCCGGCCTGCTCCAGCGCGAGCGGGAGGTCGCCGAGCTGCTCTGCCAGCCGGTTCATGTCCTCGTGGCTGGTCGAGCCGGGGACCCGCCTGGTGAGGAACTCGATGCTCTCCGCCCGGCTGAAGACGTCGACGGGCACGGTGTCGACCACGCTCTGCCAGGCGTAGTTGCGTGAGGTGATCAGGACGTGCCCCGGGCCCCGCGGGATGATGTCGTTGATGTCCTCCGGCTGCTCGGCGTTGTCGAAGATGAGCAGCCACCGGGAGTACGGGTCACCGCGGCGCAGGGCGTCCAGCACGGCGGCGGACGCGTCCTCCACCCCCATCGCGGCGGAGGAGGGCACGCCCAGGTGCGGGGCGAGCGCGGCCAGCGAGGAGCGCACCAGCATCGGCTGGTCCGCGGGTATCCACCAGACCAGGTCGTACTCGTGCCGGAAGCGGTAGGCGTACTCGATCGCGACGTGGGTCTTGCCGACACCGCCGAACCCGTGAAGGGCGTGCGGCACCACGGCGGTGACCTCGGACGTGACGCCGGTGTGCAGCTTGTCGAGGAGGCCTTCACGACCTGTGAAGTTCTTGTTCTGCTGGGGGACCCTGCCCCAGATCTGGGGCTGGCGTCCCGGCAGGCGGGAAGTCCCCGAAGACTGTGAAATGGGCACGCGACGGCCTCCACTCGCCCGATTGGGATTCAGCTTATGGCTCCGGGCCTCCGCGAGCGCATAAGCGAAGGGGTCAGAGTCTCATTGCCGCACCTCAACAGCGGATCTCTGTCACACCCTAAAATGCCTATTTTCCGGTCAACTATATAGTCCCGCCCACCAAATTATCTTCCCGAGTACTCGCCTGAACCCCGAAAGGATGTAATCATCAAGGCGTAGGCGAGGACGCTCGGAGATCCGGGGACGCGTGCGTCTCGCCGTGGGCGCAAGGGAGTCCGCATGAGCGAGGAAGCCGCCACCGCTAACATCGATTCCGGCAAAGGTCTGATCGACCTGACGGGTCTGAACTTGGCCGATCTTGACAAAATCGGCGATTCCATCCTGGACCTGGTCCGCCGGCGAATAGCCGCCGACGGGGACGCGGGGCCGGTGGCCGGATTCGACTCCTCCATATAGAAACCTTGGTGATAACCCACCAATGTGCGACATTGGAGTGCGAGACTGGCACTTTCTGTCGACAACAATGGTGGGACCGTGGACGATGTCGACTGGCAACGGTTGATCGACCAGCTCCACAGGGGTGACTGCACCCCTTTCCTCGGAGCGGGCGCCTGCGCCGGGACGCTCCCCACCGGTGCCGCCCTGAGTAACCGGTACGCCCTCCACTACGGCTACCCGTTCTCCGACCCAGGCAATCTCGCCCGCGTGATGCAGTACGGCGCGGCGGTGGTGCGGGATCCGGTGGATCTCAAGGAGGGGGTCTGCAGGCTGCTCCGCTCCCACGGCGGGCCCGCTCCCGGCGATCCGGAAGAGCCGCACCGGCTGCTGGCCGGCTTCCCCGTGACGACGTTCCTCACCACGAACTACGACGACTTCCTGGCCGAGGCGCTGCGGGCCGAGGGCAAGGAACCCCACGTCGCCGTCTCCCCCTGGTGGGAGGCCGATCCCGCCGCCGCGCCCGTCCTGCCGGAGCCGACGGTGGACTGTCCCCTCGTCTACCATCTGCACGGAAGCTGGTCCGAACCGGCGTCACTGGTACTGACCGAGGCCGACTACCTGACCTACCTCGTCAACATGGTGGACGTCGTCGCGACCGGCGGGAGGCACCCGCTGCCGACCCCGATCCTGCGGGCGATGACCGCCCGGCCACTGCTCTTCATCGGCTACAGCCTGCAGGACTGGACGTTTCGGGTGCTGTTCCACGGCCTGATGCGCGGCACGCCGCGCAGCAACAAGCGGCGGCACGTGAGCGTGCAGCTGATGCCCGAGATCAACGGATCGGCGAGCGACGCGGAGAGCAAGGCCAGGCGCTACATCGCCCACTATCTCGACGGCTGGAACATCTCGATCTTCCTGGGGACCGCCTCGGAGTTCTGCGCGGAGCTCCGGCGGAGAATGGGACGGACACCATGACAGACGCGACTCACCGGAACGACGGGACCATCCACCCGTACGTGGGGCTACGCCCCTATGACCGCGACGAGCACGCGCTGTTCTTCGGGCGGGAGCGCGAGGGCCGCGACATCTCCACCATCTGGCAGGCCACCGGTCTCACCGTGCTGTTCGGCGCCTCGGGGGTCGGCAAGACGTCCCTGCTGCACGCGGGTGTCCTGCCGCGCATCGAGCCCGAACGCGCCGACGTCCTGCCCGTGGCCCGCGTGTCGCCCCGCGGGATCACCTCGCTGCGCCCGAGGGTCACCGGCAACCCGTACGTACTGGCGCTGCTGTCGGCCTGGGCACCGGAGGAGCCGCTGTCGGTGCTGGCCGGGCTGACGGTCTCGGACTTCCTGGCCGGACGCCCGGAACGCGTCGACCGGTACGGTGACCCGGTGCCCACCCTGGTCGCCGTCGACCAGGCGGAGGAACTGTTCGGCGGTCCGCCCGACCGGGAGGAGGAGCGCCACGCGCTGCTGCGCCAGCTCGCGCGGGCCGTCGAGGAGCACGACGGGCTCCACCTGCTGCTCTCGCTGCGCGAGGAGTATCTGGCCTCCGTACTGCCGTACGAGCGCCCGCTGGGCCGGGGCTCGCGGGCGCGGTTCCAGTTGCTGCCGCTCTCGCGCGCGGCGGCGCTCGACGCCACGACGAGACCCCTCGAGCACACCGGCCGGTCCTTCGCCCCGGGGGCCGCCGAACGACTCGTCGACGACCTGCGCACCGTCCCCTTCCTCAACGACGAGGGGCAGACGACCACGGTGACGCTCAACACCGTCGAGCCCGTCCAGTTGCAGGTCGTCTGCTCCGCGCTGTGGGACTCGCTGCCGCCGGGCCTGCACGAGATCACCGCCGAGCACGTGAACCTGCATGTGAACGTCGACCACTTCCTGACCGGTTTCTGCGAGCGGATGCTGGCGCAGGTCGCGGCCGAGTCGGGGGTCACCTCGAGCGAGATCCGTTCCTGGCTGCGCAGGACCTTCGTCACCGAGCACGGGACGCGCAACACCGTCTACGAGGGCCTCCGTGAGACGGCGGGCATGCCGAACGCCATCGCCGAGGCGCTGGAGGACCGTCACCTGCTGCGGGGCGAGCACCGGCTGGGGATCCGCTGGTACGAGCTACAGCACGACCGCCTGATCGGCTCGGTGCGCCAGTCGCAGCACCCGGCGACCTACCTCGGTGACGCGCGGGCGGCACTGGCCAGGCGGAACTGGGAGACGGCCCGCGACCTCGCGGAGGAGGCGGTCCGCGCCTCGGGGCCCGGCGAGACCTGGGTGCGGGCCGAGGCCCTGGTCGTGCTGGGGGAGGTCGCGGCGGCGGGAGGCGAGGTACAGGGGGCGCGCCGCCGGTTCGAGGAGGCGGCCGACGTGTTCGCGACGCTCCAGCGGTTCAACGGGGTGGCCTCGGCGCTGACCGCGGAGGGACGGCTCTGGCTGGCCCAGGGCGAGTACGCCAGGGCGGTGGAGCAGTTGCGCGCCGCGCTCTCCTGGGTTCCCAACGACCTGCCCGCACAACTGGCGCTCGGGGAGGCCCTGTGGCACCTGGGACAGCCACGTGCCGCGCTCGCCCTTCTCAACGGCGCCGTGGCACTCGCCAGCGAACCCCCCGTCGAGACGCTGGCGCTGCGTGGAGAGATCCTCGCCGATCTTGGAAGGCCCGGCGAGGCCCTGCGCGACCTGGATCGCGTGAGACGGCACCAGCGGCCCACCACGATCGCCGCCAGGGCGCTGGCCCTCGCCCTGGCCGGACGGTTCGACGCCGCCGGGCAGGAGATCCTCGACGCGACCGCCGACGGGTCGGAAAGCGGGCCGGTCCTGCTGCGGGCCGCACGCGTCCATGCCCTGCTGGGGCAGCACGCGACCGCCGAGGATTTCGCCTCGCGGGCGCTCGGCGCGGTCACTCCCGGGCTTCCACCGCATCTTCGGAAGCAGGCTGAGGATTTCCTCCGGAAAACGGCGTGACATCGGTTCTCGCCGCCTCCCATATGTGGTTGAACTGCTCCACCCAGTAGGTGTACCAGCGCTCGTCGCGGCCGCGGGTCAGCTCCAGATGCATGCGCGGCGAGGTCGAGGGATTGTGAAAGCCGTGAATCTCCACGATGACCCGGCCCCGCGGGGTCTCCGGGTCGAGAAGCACAAGGCTGAATCCCGGACTGTAGGAAAGGAGTCGGTACTCGAACTCGCCCACGGTCTTCCAGCCGCTCATCAGGCGGAGGCGCTCCATGGTGTTCTCCAGCGCGGCGGGAAGCCTCTGGACGGGAAACTCGATCGAGTCGTCCAGTTGCTTCGCGGCCTGCTGGACCGCCCCCTTCTCCAGGGGGTCGAGAATGACGACCCTGACGCGTCCCCTCTCCCGCGCGAGCACCGTGTTGCGCATGATCTCGCAGGTCTGCGCGGAGAGCAGGTTGACCGCGGAGGGGGCGAACACCCGGACGTCACGCGCGTGGGCGAGCAGCGACGACAGCGGCGCGCTGTCGTACACCGACCGGTCGTTCAGCAGCCCGTCGGGAGATTCGGCGGGTTCCGCGGGAAGGGTGATCCGGTAGAGCAGCAATCCCACTCCCGAGAGCAGGACCGCCCATCTGAGGTCGTCGTCCAGCGCGTCGCTGACGATTGACAGGAACGCGAAACCGAAGACGACGATCGTGAGAGCGTACGCGTCGATGTGCTGCCGAGCCTTGAAATCACTGCCGATTCTTCGCAGCCACCGCACATCGACCCCCAGCCATTCGGCACCGTCGAAACAGCTATGCCCATTGTCGGCGGTCCGGACCTCGTGGCGCGCGATGTTCCGCCCGGCGGACGGGGCCTAGACCGTGACCGGCCGGCGGCGCCCCTGACGGAGACCGTCGACGGCGAGGGCACCGCCACCGCTGAAGGCGATGGCCAGGGTGCCGGCGGCAAGGGTGAGGACGAACTCGTAGCCCCCCTCGCTCACCGAGAAGCCGGCCGGGGCGTGGGCGAAGACGATCGCGCCGAGCATGTTGAGCACGAGGAGAGTGCCGAAGACCGGCAGGGCCGCGCCCAGGATGAGCGCGATGCCGCCGACGACTTCGAGGACGGCGACCGCCGGAGCCGCGACGCCCGCCAGCGGGATGCCCAGCGAGTCGAAGAAGGCCGTGGTCTGGGCCAGCCCCATCGTCATGAACTTCTGCAGCCCGTGGACCAGGAAGACCGCGCCGATGCCGATCCGCGCCAGCAGCAGGGCGTAGGGGCGCACTTGGTCAAGCATGATGACTCCTCGCTGTCATTCGAATTTGAACCAAACCATAGTGGTTAGTTCAAATTTGAACAAGCCGTAGGATGTTCTGGTGAGCGAGACGAGATGGCTCAGCGAGAGCGAGATGGCCATGTGGGTGGCCTACCTGTCCGCGACGCATCTGCTGGAGCGCCGCGTCGAGGATCAGCTGAAAGCCGACTCGGGTCTGACCCACACCCAGTACGAGATCCTGGTGACACTCTCCGAACGCCCCGACGAGCAGATGCGGATGACCGAGCTCGCCCGCCGGCTGATCACTTCCAAAAGTGGTCTCACCTACCAGATCGGGCAGCTGGAGAGACGAGGCCTCGTCACGCGGGCGACCTGCCCCTCCGATGAGCGGGGCGTGCTCGCGGTGCTCACCGAGGAGGGCAGGCGCTGCCTGGAGCGGACCGCCCCCGGGCATGTGGCCGTGGTGCGCGCCTTTTTGATCGACCGGCTCAGCCCCGAGGAGATCGAGACCATGAGGCGGATCATGACGAAGGCCGCCGCGGCCATGGAGGCGGCGCCGGCCGGTCCGCTCCGCAACCCTCCGCCGGGCAAAAGCCCAGGTTAGCGCGCGGGCCGGGCCCGGGACCCCGGTTCTCGCTTTCGGCCACGGAACCGCGGGGAAGACGCGAGAATCCGGTACGGCTCGCACGGGGGGCATACCGTGCGAGCCGCACCGGATTCAGGGCCGCACCACCGGGTCAGGCGGCGGTGCAGCTGACCGAGGAGGGCACGCCGTTGGTCCCGGACCAGCTGCCGGTGAACCCGAAGGACGTCGAGGCGCCCGAGGAGAGGTTGCCGTTGTGGGACACGTTCCGCACCGAGACACCGGCGCCGCTCTGGGTGTGCTGTCCGTTCCAGAGCTGGGTGATGCTCTGGTTACCGGGGAACGACCAGCTCGCCGTCCAGCCCGTGATCGCCTGGGCTCCGCTGCTCTTCACGGTCACCTCGGCCTGGAAACCGCCCTGCCAGGAGCTGACCAGCTTGTAGGAGGCCGTGCAGGCCTTGCCGCCGGTCGGCGTGACGGTCGGAGTCGGGGTGGGAGTGGGAGTGGGAGTGGGAGTGACGGTCGGGGTGGGGGTCGCGGTGGGCTGCGGGGCCGCCATGGCCAGGTCGTAGGCCCGCTGCGGCACGAACTGCCCGGCCCCGGCGATGCAGCCGTCCGCCTCGCCCGGCAGCTTGATCCAGAGGAACGCGTCGATCGCCGAGTCGCCGGTGGCGTTGGTACTCGGCGTGCCGATCGCCCGGCCACCCGGGTCACACCACTCGCTGCCCTGCGGGCCGTTGCCGTTGCGGCTGGTGTCGATCACCGCGCGGAGCCGGGAGACGCCGGTGGCGGAGATGACGTTCTTGGCATAGGCGACCTCGGTGGAGTTCCACCGGTAGTTGGAGACGTTGACGGAGATGCCGTCCGCGCTGCCTCCGACGTCCGCGGCGTTCAGCCGGGCCGCGGCGTCGGAGGCCGACAGCCATCCCGAGTGCCCGATGTCGTAGTAGACCTTGGCCGAGGAGGAGGCGGCCTTCAGCTTCTTGCCGGCGTACGCCATGGAGGCGTTGGTCTCCTGCTGCTGGGAGGAGCTCATGCAGTTGGTCATGATCGGGAGCACGTCGGGCTCCAGGATGATCGACGCCGGGCGTCCCTGGAGGCCGGCTGCCAGCTCGTCGATCCACTGCCGGTAGGCCGTGTGGTTGGGCGCCCCGCCGGTGCTGGCGCCGCTGCAGTCGCGGTTGGGGATGTTGTAGACGACGAGGATCGGGACCTTGCCCGCGCCGGCCGCCGCCCCGACGAACGACGACACCTGGCCGCGGATGGTGGAGGTGTTGGTGGTGGTGTACCAGCGGGCCTGCGGCACGGCGGCGATCCGGTCGCGGATGACCGGCGCCCGGTAGTCTCCGGCGTTGGCCGCGACCCATTTGGCGGCGCTGGTCTCCGGATCGACGTAGAACGGGGAGTCGGCCGCGGAGGCGCCGGAGGCGACGGTGACCGCGGCACCTGACCCGATCACCAGAGCCGCGCAGAGCGTGGCCAGAACTGACCTTCTTGGCATGGATCGACTCCTTCGGGGGGATGTATGGGAGCGCTCCCACCATAGGCGGCCAGCCACCCCCGGATACAGCAGGCGCCCCTGCCCCCTCACACCAGGACGCGCTGACCTGTGCGAACGCCCGTCACAGTGGATGAAAGTTTCAATGTCGCGGCTCACCTCCGATCGGTGGGTGACAGCACGGGGAACCGGCGCAGTGTCGGGCTGAGCAGCGTACCCAGCGCGACAAGGGCCAGGCCGGCCGCGCAGACCAGCACGGCGGCCGGGCCCTCACCGGCCGTCATGAGGAAGCCGCCGGCCATCGGCCCCAGGGCGGCGGCCCCGCCGGAGAAGAGCCCCGCGATGCCGGACAGGCGGCCGCGCAGGTGGTCGGGGGTGACCGTGAGCTGGTAGGTCAGGACCGTGGTGTTCGCGACCGGCGCGAGGAACGCGGCACCGCCGAGAAGCACCCCGAGGAGGATGCCGCTCGGGACGAGCGCCATCGCCGCGGTCATCACCGCGGCGACGAGCGGAAAGCCGACAATGGTCAGGGCCGGCGGGAGGGCGGCGTGCAGGCGGGCCGCGGCCAGTGCGCCCAGCAGGCCCCCCGCACCGATGCACGCCATCGTCAGGCCCACCTCGCCGGCGCTCACCCCCTCCCCCGACATCGCCAGGACGATCATGACGAGCGCGCTGAAGACGAGGTTGGAGGAGACCATCCACACCAGCGTCGTCCTGATGACCCGGTGTCCCGCCACCCAGCGGATCCCCTCGGCGACGCCGCCCACGGCCGAACCTCCCCTCGGGAGCGCGGCGGGGGCCACCCGCCGCGGCAGGCGCAGGAAGAGCAGCGTGACGAAGGAGAGGCCGAGCATGATCGCGTCGGCGCCGAAGGGTGCCGTGTGGTGCAGGGTGAACAGGAAACCCGCCAGCGCGGGACCGAGCAGGGTGGCGATGAAGGGGCGCGCGGTATTGCGGGCGACCGCCTGCGACAGCTGCGACTCGGGCACCACCTGGGGAAGCGCGGCGTGCTCGGCCGGCTGGAAGACCGAGCTGAAGAAGCCCTCGACCGCGGCGGCCAGCAGGATGTGCGGGAAGGCGTAGGTGCCCAGGAGCAGCGCCACGACCACGCTGCCCATCGCCAGGGCACGGGCACCGTGGCACAGCAGCATGACCTTCTTGCGGTCCCACCGGTCGGCGACCACCCCGGCGGGCACGTTCGCCACCATGTGCGCCACCGCGAGCACCGACGACGCGAGGCCCATCTCCAGCGGCGAGCCCGACATGGCCAGGATCAGCAGCGGGAAGGAGACGAAGGTGATCTCACTGCCCAGCTCGGAGAAGAGCTGGCTGGTCCACAGGATGTTGTAGTCGCGGTTGCGGGACAGGCGGATCGGCCCGCCGGCCACGTCACCGGCCATGTCACCGGCACCTGCCTGCGCGGTGCTCATCGCGGCGTCAGCCTCCCCCGCCGGGGGCGTCGTTCTCGTCGCGCGCCCGCCGGGCCAGCCGTCCGGTGACCTGGATGAGATCGATCCCTCCCGTCTCCGGATCACGCAGGAAACGGCCGGTGTAGGTGGTACGGCCACCGGCCGTTTCCCGCATCGTGAAGCGCAGTCCCTCGAAGCAGCTCAGCTCGAACCGCTCAGCCTCGCCCGTCGTCAGGCGGAGCCCGCCCGCACCGTCCGCGACGACCGTGAGCTCCATCTCCCCGTTGACGTACCGGCCGGCGCATTCCGGTGGTCCTGACGTCCGCAGGGCCGGGTCGGGCGGCGCCGACAGGCCGCGACCTCCCACGGCCGGTCCCGCCGAGCGGAGCTCCGCCAGCAGGTCCTCCCAGAGCGCCGGTCCGGTGGCGGCGTTCGCGGTCAGCGCGACGACGGTCCCGCCCGCCGGTTCGAACCGCAGGTGGCAGGAGGTTCCCTCACCGGTGCCGTCGTGCCCGAACCAGTCGGGCCCGGCGTCGTGGTACATCGCCCAGCCAAGCCCCCAGGAGTCGGCCATGCCGAACGGTCCGGCCGTCACCCCCGCGAGCTGGTCGCGGCGCATCTCGCGGGCGGAGTCGCGGTCGAGCACCGGATGGAGCGCCGGGTGGGCCAGGTGCATCAGCGCGAACGTGACCAGATCGGCGGCCCCGAGGGCGAGCCCGGCACTCGGCGCCGCCACCTTCGGCAGGGTCTGCCAGGTGACCGGCAGCATCCGGTCCCGCGGCTGCCGCACCGTGTGGCCGTCCACCACCGGCCGGAACCCCGACGGCGGCCCGACGACGAACGCCGGCGCGATGTCCAGCGGCTTCAGCAGGACCGCCTCCATCGCCTCCCACCAGCTCATCCCGGTGATCACCTCGACGAGGTGGCCCGCCAGGATGTAGCCGATGTTGGAGTAGGAGAAGACGGTCCCCGGCGGGTGCGCGGTGCCGGACTCGCGGCAGTGGCGCGCCACCCACCGCCACCGGGCCCCGGAGTGGTCGCCGCCCTCGTCGATGTTCGAGGCCAGCCCGCTGGTGTGGCTGAGCAGCCGCCGCGCCGTCATCCTCGGGCCCGGCCCGCCGCGTCCGGCCCCCACCTCGGGCACGTACTCGGCCAGCGGGGCGTCGAGATCGATGTCGCCGCAGGCCGCCAACGTCATCACCAGCGTCGCGGTGAAGGGTTTGGTGAGCGAGCCGAGCGGAAAGGCGGACCGCCGGGTCACCGGCTCGCCGGCCCCGTACGTCTCCTCGCCGGTCTCGGCGGTGACGGTCTCACCCGCGTGGTGCACGGCCAGCTGCGCCCCCGGCACGCGGTGCTCGCGGGCCAGCCGGGCCAGCCGGGCGGGAAGGTCGACGTCCACGCTCACTCCCTCTCCGCCCGGCCGGCGGCCGGATCGATGTGTGCGGCGACGGCGCGCAGCGCCTCCAGGAGGTCCTCCGCCAGGCGCTCGACCGTGGCCCGGTCGTGCACGCCGACCACGTGGCGCCAGTCGAAACGCAGCCTGCCGTCCGCCGGGTAAGCGGTGATCTCCAGGGTCCGGGTGCCCGGCGCGACCGGCTCCGCCCGGCGGGCGGGCGGCGGGGAGTGGAACGAGCGGTAGAGAACGCTCTCGCCCGGGTCGACCGGCTCGTGGAAGGCGAAGGCCACCCGTGGCCGGTCCCCTCCAGGCGGTCGCGGGGCAGCCGAGCCCCGCGGGGCGAGGTGGCGCAGCACCCCGTAGCCCAGGCCGGCGCTCGGAACGGCGCGCAGTCGCCCGCGTACGGCCCTGACGATCGCGGGCCAGTCGGGCGGGGCCCCGCCGGGCGTGTCCCCGAGCACGACGGGGAACGTGCCGGCGAACCGGCCGACGGTGCGGGAGAGGTCGACCCCGTCGAAGATCTCCTCCCTGCCGTGCCCCTCCAGCTCGACCAGCACGCGGTCAGCGCCCGTCCAGCGGCACAGCACCCGCCCCAGCGCGCCGAGCAGTACGTCCCCGGTCCCGGCGCGGAACGCCGCGGGCGCCGCGCGCAGCAGCGCGCCGCTCTCGCCCTCCCCGAGAAAGACGGACACCTCGCCCGCGACCGGCGGCGCCTCACCCGGCCCCCCGGGCGGCGGCGCGGTCTCGGGCAGCGCGGTCCAGTAGGCCAGTTCCTCGTCGAACCCGCCCTCCGCGGCGTGCCCGGCCAGCATCCCCGCCCAGTGCTGGAAGGAGGAGGGCTCCGGTCCCAGGTCCACCGGCGTTCCCGCCACCGACTGCCGGTAGGCCCGCTCCAGGTCGTCGAGCAGGATTCGCCAGGACCGGGTGTCGGCCGCCAGCGGGTGCACGGTGAGGCAGAGCCACGGCCGCCGGCCCGGCCCGAAGTCCAGCAGCGAGGCCCGGAACGGCTCCCCGGCCGGATCGAGGCCGCGGGCCGCCTCGTCGGCCGCGAACCTGTCCACCGCCTCCCGCACGGCCGTGATCTCCGGCGGGCCGGACTCCGCGGCCTCTCCCGCGCCGGATCCGGCCGCGGCCCGGAGGTCGAACCGGCGTAGCGGGTCACCGGCGGCGGCCGACGGCGCGGCCCGCTGCCACCAGGAGCCGTCCGCGTGCTCGAAGCGCGAGCGCAGCGCGTCGTGCCGGGCCACCAGCGCGGCCAGGGCCGTGCGCAGTCCCTTCTCGGCGGTCCCCTCGGCCAGCTCGACGAGGACCGGCCTGGCGAGGAGGTGCGGGGACGCCCCCCTGGTCTCGACGAACTCGCGCTGGCCGGGTGTCAGGGGTGCCGGGCCGTCCACCCGCGGGCCGGGTGCCTCTCCCGGCCCGGCCGCCGTCGCGAGCCGTGCCACGGTCTGGTGCAGGAAGAGATCCTTGGGCGAGAGGCGCAGCCCCGCGTGTCTGGCCCGGTGGATGACCTGCATGGTCAGCAGCGAGTCGCCGCCGAGGTCGAAGAAGTTGTCCTGCACACCGATCCTGGCCGCCTCGATGCCGAGGACCTCGGCCCAGATCCCGGCGAGCAGCCGCTCGGCCGCGTCGCGCGGGGCGACTCGCCCGGCCCCCGCACCGCCCTCGGGAGCGGGCAGCGCGCGCCGGTCGGCCTTCCCGCTCGACGTCAGCGGAAGCTCCTCCAGCAGGACGAAGAAGGCGGGGACCAGGTAACCGGGCAGGGAACGCCTGGCGTGGTCGCGCAGCTCCGCGACCGACGGCGGCGTGTCCCCCGCGGGCACCAGGTACGCGGCCAGCCGCCGGTCGCCCGGCCGGTCCTCCCTGACCACCACCGCCGCGGACGCGACGCCCGGGTGGCCGAGCAGGACGCTCTCGATCTCACCGGGCTCGATCCGGAACCCCCGGATCTTCACCTGGTCGTCGACCCTGCCCAGGAAGGTCAGCACGCCGTCGGCCCGCCACCGGACCATGTCCCCGGTACGGTACATCCGCGCCCCGGCGGGACCGAACGGATCGGCGACGAAGCGTTCGGCGGTCAGCGCGGGCCGGCCCAGGTAGCCGCGGGCCACGCCGTCCCCGGCGATGTACAGCTCCCCCGGCACGCCCGGGGGCACCGGCTGGCAGAGCCGGTCCAGCACGTACACCCGGGTGTTGGCGATCGGCACTCCGATGGGGGGCGCCACCGTGTTCCCCGCCTCGACCGCCGCCGTGGTGGACCAGATCGTGGTCTCCGTCGGCCCGTACAGGTTGGTCACCGACCGCGCCGAGGCCGCCAGCGTCCCGGCCAGGTCCGCCGGCAGCGCCTCGCCGCCGACGAGGACCCGCACGCCCGCGAGGGCCTGGCCGGTCTCCTCGGCCACCGCCCGCCAGAGGCTGGGCGTCGCCTGTATCACCGTCACGGATTCCTCGGCGATGACCTGTCGCAGCCGCCAGGGGTCGTGGACCAGCTCGCGGCCGGCCAGCACCACCGTCGCACCGCTGATCAGCGGCACGAACAGCTCCAGGCCCGCGATGTCGAACCCGACCGTCGTCATCGCCAGCAGGCGGTCGCGCGGGCCGAGGCCGAACCGGTCCCGCATGTCCACCAGGAAGTTGCGCAGGTTGCCCCGGGAGACCACCACCCCCTTGGGTCTGCCGGTGGAGCCCGAGGTGTAGATGGTGTAGGCCGCGCCGTCCGGATGGAATCCGCCGGTGACGGGGTCGGTGACGGGGCAGCCGTCCAGCGCGGCGAGCACCTCGGGGTCGTCGAGAAGGATCCGGGGCACCTCCTCGAAGGCACCGGCCAGGATCTCGGCCTCGGCTCCGGCGGTCAGCACCAGCGCGGGGCCGGCGTCCCGGAGGAGGAGCGCGACGCGCTCCGGCGGGTGTTCGAGGTCCAGCGGCAGGTAGGCGGCGCCCGCCTTGAGCACCGCGAGCGCCGCCACCACCAGGTCCGCCGTCCGGGGGAAGGCCAGCCCCACCAGCGTCTCCGGGCCGACACCCCTCGAGCCCAGGTGATGGGCGAGCCGGTTGGCGCGCGCGTTCAGCTCCGCGTACGTGAGCGTGAGGTTCCCGCGGACCAGCGCGGTCGCGTCCGGGGTGGCGGCGACCTGGTCCTCGAAGAGCCTGGAGAGGTCGGCCCGCGGGATCTCCCTGCCGGTGTCGTTCCACTTCACCAGCGACCGCTCGCGCTCGGCAGTGGTCAGCAGGCGAACCTCCGACAACCGGCGCTCCGGATCCTGCGCCACGGCGTCGAGCAGCATCACCAGGTGCCTGGTCATGCGCTCGATCGTGGTCTCGTCGAACAGGCCGGTGCTGTAGGCGACGGCCACGGTCAGCGCGCCCCGGTGCTCGTAGAAGTTCACGATCAGGTCGTGGCTGACCTCGCCGCTCGTGACGAGCAGCGTCTCGGCGCGCAGCCCCGGCAGGCCCTCCTCCCGCGCCGGGGTGTTCTCCAGCACCACCATGACCTCGACCAGAGAGGTGCGGCTGGGGTCCCGCTCGGGCCGCATGATCTCCACCAGCCGCTCGAACGGCACGTCGTCGTGGGTGAACGCGTCAAGCACCGTCGCACGGACCTGGGAGAGCAGCTTCCCAAAGGACGAGGACTCGTCCACCAGGGAGCGCAGCACCACGGTGTTGACGAAGAAACCGACCAGCCCCTCCAGTTCGGCCCGGTTGCGGCCCGAGGTCGCCGTGCCCACCGCGACGTCCTGCTGGCCGCAGTAGCGCGCGAGCAGCAGCTGCGTGGCGGCGGCCAGCACCATGAACAGGGTGGCGTCGTGCCCGCGTGCCACGGTTCGCAGCCGGTCCACCACCTCGGGCGGCATCTCCACCGTGTGCGTCGCGCCGGCGGAGGCGCGCACGGCGGGTCTCGGCCGGTCCACGGGCAGTGCCAGCGGGGCGATCCCGTCGAGCCGCCGCTTCCAGTAGCCGATGTGCCCGTCGAGCGCCGGCCCCTCCAGGTGCTCCCGCTGCCAGGCGGCGTGGTCCGCGTACCGTATGGGGAGCGGCGCGGGTTCGCGCCGCTCGCCGCGCGTCTCGGCGGAGTAGAAGGCGGCGAAGTCCTCGGTGAGCACCCCCATCGACCACCCGTCGGTCACGATGTGGTGCATGAGCAGCGCCAGCACGTGGTCGGCGGCGTCCAGGCGGATCAGCACGGCCCGGAACAGCGGGCCACGCCGCAGGTCGAAAGGGCGCGACGCCTCCTGTTCGAGCTGCCGCCACAGCGCGGCCTCGCGCTCGCCCGCGGGTGTCCCCTCCAGGTCCACCGTCTCGAAGGCCGCCTCGAAGGCCGCCTCGGAGGGGGGATGGATCGTCTGCGTGCCCCGTCCCCCGACGTCGCCGAACGTGGTGCGCAGCGACTCGTGCCGCCCTACCAGCCGCCGCAGGGCGATCCGGGCCGCACCGGCGTCCAGCTCGCCGCGGAGTCGCAGGGCGAGGGCCGTGTTGTATCCGGTGCCGCCGGGTTCGAACGCGTCGAGGAACCACAGCCGCTGCTGGGCGAAGGAGAGCGGCAGGTCGTCGTCGCGGTCCACCACCTCGATCTCGCGCCGGCCGCCGCCCGGGTCGGCCCCGCCGAGCAGGGGGGCGAGCGTCGCGATGGTCGGCGTGTCGAAGAGCTGCCTGGGCGGCGGCGCCGAGCCGAGCGCGGCCCGGACCCGCGAGATGATCTGGATGCTGAGGATCGAGTCGCCGCCGAGGTCGAAGAAGTTGTCGTGCACCCCGACCCGGGCGGCGTCCACTCCGAGCACCTCGGCCCAGATCGCGGCCAGCAGGCGTTCGGTCGCGTCGCGGGGGGCGACGTACGCCGTGCCGGTGTCGGCGCCCCTGCCGGGGTCGGGCAGCGCGCGGCGGTTCAGCGTGCCGCTCGGGCTCAGCGGCAGCGCCTCCAGGGTCACGAACCCCGACGGTACGGCGTGTCCCGGCAGGACCCCGCTGAGGAACTCCTTCAGCTCCCGGGCGTCCGCCGGCTCGCCCGCGGACACCACGTAGCCCGTCAGCCGGACGCGGCCGGGGGCGTCCTCCCAGGCGGCGACCGCGGCGGCGGCGACGCGGGGGTGGCGGGCCAGCGCCGACTCGATCTCGCCCAGCTCCACCCGGAATCCCCTGATCTTGACCTGGTCGTCCGCCCGTCCCATGAACTCCAGGTTCCCGTCGGCGCGGCGGCGCACCAGGTCTCCCGTCCGGTACATCCGGCCCTCGGCACCGGGCGCGAACGGGTCGGTCAGGAACCGCTCCGCGGACAGCTCGGCACGGTTCCAGTAGCCCCGCGCCACCCCGTCGCCGCCGATGTAGAGCTCTCCGGCGACGCCGAGCGGCACCGGGCGCATCTCCCCGTCCAGCACGTAGACGCGAGTGTTGACCAGTGGCCGTCCGATCGGGACGAACGCCGCCTCGCCCACCGGATCGCCGCCCAGCTGGAAGACCGTGGAGTCCACGGTCGTCTCGGTCGCGCCGTAGGCGTTGACGACCACGGTGTCCGGTCCCACCCCGCGCAGCACCTCCTCGGAGTCGCCGGTCGGCCAGCCCTCCGAGCCGACCATCAGGACGCGCAGCGAATCCAGCCGCACGCCGCGCCGCCCGGCCTCCTGGACCAGGGCCCTGGCCAGTGACGGGACCGTCACCAGGATCTCCGCCCGGGTGCGGGCCAGCGTCTCCAGCAGGGTGGGCGGGTCCGCCACCGCCTCGGCCGGGCACACCGCCATCGTCCCGCCGAACAGGGCCGACAGCAGGAAGTCGCCGAAGAACAGGTCCACCGAGAGGCTCGACACCGACAGGGACCGAGGCCGCGTCCCGGACAGTCCGTAGCGGGCGTCCCAGGCGCGCACCATGTGGTGGACGTTGCGGTGCTCGACCATCACCCCCTTCGGGCGGCCGGTGGATCCCGAGGTGTAGACGATGTAGGCCAGGTCCGCCGGGGTCACGGCGACGTCCGGCGGCGACGCGGGCAGGCCGTCGAGGACGGCCCGGTCCCGGTCCAGGCAGACGAAGGACGCCGGGGACCCGGCCACCCGGTCCAGCAGCCGCCGCTGGGTCACCACGACCGGGGCCGACGCGTCCTCCAGCATGGTCGCCAGCATCCGGGGCGGGTAGCCGGGATCGAGCGGCACGAAGGCGCCTCCCGCCTTCAGCACCCCCAGCAGCGCGACCACGGCGTCCACGCCGCGCTCGACGCACACCCCCACCGGCACGCCGGGGGCCGCCCCCAGCTCCACCAGGCGGTGGGCCAGCCGGTTGGCCCGCTCCTCCAGCCCGGCGAAGGTGAGCTCGCCGTCACCGTGGCTGACGGCGACGGCGTCCGGGGTGCGCCCGGCCTGCTCTGTGAAGATCTCGTGGACGCACCTGGCGGGCGTGAACTCCACGGCGGGGCCGTTCCACTCCCCCAGGAACCGCTCCCGCTCGGGCGCGGTGAGCACCGGCAGGTCCGCCACCGGGCTCTCGGGGGCGGACACGATCGCGGCGAGGACCGTCTCCAGGTACCCCGCCATGCGTTCCACCGTCGGCTCGTCGAACGAGGCGGGGTCGTACCCCAGCGCCAGGGTCAGCTCCTGTGCCGCGTGGGCGGTGAGCGTGAGCGGGTAGTTGGTCTGCTCCTCGCCCCGGTGGTCGCGCACGCGCAGCCCGTGCCTGGCCGCCGCGTCGGGGTCGTACGGGTAGTTCTCGAACACCACGACGCTGTCGAACAGGTTGGTGCCCCTGGGCACCTCGGCGCACGCGTGGATCCGCGCCATCGACAGGTACTCGTACTCGCGGGACGCGGCCTGCGCGTCCTGCAGGCCCCGCAGCCAGGACATCACCCGCTCGGTGCCGGCCGCCTCCGTCCTGACCGGCACCACGTCGACGAAGAGCCCGATGATCGACTCCGAACCGGCGAGCCCGGCCGGCCGGCCGGAGACCGTCGCGCCGAAGCAGACGTCCCGCTCCCCCGCGTAGCGGGAGAGCAGCAGCGCCCACGCGCCCTGCAACAGGGTGTTGACGGTCAGCCGGGCGTCCCTGGCGCACTCGTACAGCGCCCCGGACAGCTCCTCCGGCAGCCGTAGCCGCACCTCCCTGGAGGAACGCGCCCCGTGGGCCCGCGCCACCGGCCTGTCGAACGGCAGCCGGGTCGGCGCGGTCATGCCCGCGAGCACCCCCCGCCAGTGCCGCTCCGCCTCGGCCTGGTCCTGGCGTGCCAGCCACCCGACGTACTCCCGGTAGGGCGGGCGGTGCGTCACCGTGCCGGTCCGCCCCGTGGTGAGGGCGGCGTACTGTTCGAACACCTCCGACAGCACGTGCGAGGAGCTCCAGCCGTCCAGCGTCATGTGGTGGGCCGCCCACAGCAGTCGCACCTCGGTCTCGGACAGCCGCACGAGGTCCAGCCTGGCCAGCGGCGCGACGGCCAGGTCCAGCCGCCGCTCGGCCCGGCGTTCCCACAGCCTCCGCACCGCCTGCCGCCGCTCGGCCTCCGGCAGGTCCCGGAGGTCGTGGTGGGTGACGGGGAGCCGCACCCCGCGGTGGACCACCTGCACGGGCTCGGGGACGCCCTCCCAGATCACCGCCGTACGCAGGGCGGGCGTGCGGTCGACGACCCGCTGCCATGCCTCGGCCAGCGCCACCGGATCGGTGACCCCCTCCAGGACCATCGAGTAGTGACCGGCGTAGATGTCCGACTCGGGCTCGGCCAGCGAGTGGAAGAGCATGCCGTGCTGCATGGGCGTCAGCGGGTAGACGTCCTCGATTCCCCTGCCGTCGCCGGCCAGCCGGTCCACCGTGGCCTGGTCCAGCCCGGCGAGCGGGAAGTCCGAGGGGGTGCAGCCGCCCGCGCCCGGCTCCGCGCAGTGCTCGACGATCTCCGCCAGCGCCGACATCACCCGCTCCGCCAGCGCCTCGACGCTCTCCCCGCGGTGCACGGCCGCCGAGTACGTCCAGCGGAACTCCAGCTCGTCGCCGTCGACGAGCCCGGTGATCTCAAGCAGGTGCCGCCTGATCTGCCCCGGGCTCCGCTCGGCGCCGGGGTGGGGCAGCCGCCCGCGCAGCAGCCCGCCTCGGCCGCCGGATCCGGCCTCGACGCGCCCGAGGTAGTTGAACCCCACCTGGGGAACGCGGCCCGGCGGCCGGCCGCCGGGCGCGCCGAGATAGCGCAGCGCGCCGTATCCCAGCCCCTGGCTCGGCACCGCGCGAAGCTGCTCCTTGACCGACTTGAGCGTCTCCCCCCAGCCGGGCGCGGCCGGGAGGCGCAGCGCGACGGGGAAGACCGTGGTGAACCAGCCGACGGTCCGCGACAGGTCGACGCCGGGGAACAGGTCGGCGCGGCCGTGGCCCTCCATCTCGACGAGGGCGGTGTCGCCGCCGGTCCACTCGCACAGCACCCTGCCCAGCGCGGCGAGCAGCACGTCGTTGATCTGGGTTCGGTAGACCTCGGGCACGTCGCGCAGCAGCGCCCGGGTGCTCTCCGCGCTCAGCCGCGCGGTCACGGTACGCGTGGACGCGACAGTGTTCTCGATGTGCCCGCCGTGCCCGCCGTGCCCGCCGTGCCCGCCGGTCCCGTGCTCTCCGGCGATGTCCACCGGCAGCGCGGCGGCCCCGGCCGCGACCTCGTCCAGGCGGGTCCAGTGGTCCAGCTCGTGGTCGAGGCCGCCCGCCGCCACGTGGTCCGCGAGACGGTGGGCCCACTCCAGGAAGGAGGTCGTCTTGGCGGGGAGCCGGATGTCCTGGCCCGCCTCGGCCTGCCGGTAGGCGGTCTCCAGGTCCGGCAGCAGGATCTGCCAGGAGACGGCGTCGACCACGAGATGGTGGGCGGTCAGGAACAGCCGGGGGCGGTGCGCGTCGCCGAGCACGAAGAGCAGCGCCTGGAAAAGCGGGCCGGTGTCCAGCCGGAACCCCTGCTGCGCGGCCAGGATCTCCTCGCGCATCCGCGTCTCCCGGTCGGCGGCACCGATCTTGGACAGGTCGATCCGCCGCAGCGGCTCGCCGTCCTCGGCGGCGGCGTTGTGCTGCCGCCACCGCCCGCCGTCGTGCTCGGCGCGCAGGCGCAGGGCGTCGTGGTGGGCGGGCAGCGCGGCCAGGGCGGCGCGCAACGCCTCCTCGTCGGGCTCCTCGTCGAGTTCGACGAACATCGCCTGGTTGAACCGGTCGACGCTGTCGGCGAGGTTCTCGAAGAACCAGTGCTGCACGGGCGTGAGCGGGACCTCTCCCGACACCGCCCGCTGCTCGGCGCGTGGCTGTTCCTCGGCGACCGCCTCCGCGGCCAGTTCCGCGACGGTCTGGCGCAGGAAGGTCTGTCTGGCCGTCACGCGCAACCCGGCCTCGCGGGCGCGGGCCACGACCCGCAGGCCCAGGATGGAGTCGCCCCCGAGGTCGAAGAAGTTGTCGTCCACGCCCACCCGGTCCACGCCGAGCAGTTCCGACCAGACCTCGGCGAGGATCCTCTCCGCGGGTGTGCGGGGCTCGACGTAGCGTGTCCCGGCCTCGCGGTCGCCGGTGGGCTCGGGCAGCGCGCGCCGGTCCACCTTGCCGTTGACCGTCAGCGGCAGGCGTTCCAGCGTGACGAACGCCGAGGGCACCATGTGCTCGGGCAGTCTCGCCCGCAGGAAGGCGCGCAGCTGGGCCGGGTCGGGTCCGCCGGAGGCGGCGGGGACGAGATAGCCGACGAGGCGCAGGTCGCCCCGGGTGCCGTAGCTGACGGCCGCCGCCGCCGTGTCCACCGCGGGGTGCCCGGACATGACGGCCTCGACCTCGCCGAGCTCGACCCGGAAACCTCTGATCTTGACCTGGTCGTCGGCGCGGCCCGCGTACTCCAGCTCGCCTCCCGGCAGCCAGCGCGCGCGGTCGCCGGTGCGGTACATGCGGGTGCCCGGCGGGCCGTACGGGTCGGCGACGAACCGCTCGCCGGTCAGTCCGGGACGGCGCAGGTAGCCGCGGGCCAGGCGGGGCCCGGCGAGATAGATCTCACCGGGGACGCCGACGGGCGCCGGACGCAGCCGGTCGTCCAGCACGTAGGCGCGGACGCTGCGGAACGGGCGGCCGATGGGCACCGTCCCGGTGCGGGCGTCGTCGGGAGTCAGCGCCCGCGTCATGGTGGCGCCGATCGTGGACTCGGTCGGCCCGTAGCCGTTGAACATCCGCCGTCCGGCCGACCAGTCCCGCACCAGGCCCGGGGGGCACGCCTCACCCGCGACGACCAGGGTCGTCCCCTCGGGGACGGCGTCGGCGGGCAGCACGGTCAGCGCGGTCGGGGGCAGGGTGAGGTGGGTGAGACGCTCGGAGCCGATGAGCTCGGCCAGCGGAGCTCCCGGCGCCCGCTCCTCCGCGGTGGCGACCACCAGCGTGCCACCGGACAGCAGGGCGAGCATGAGCTCCCAGAAGGCCCCGTCGAAGCTGAAGGACGCGAACTGCAGCACCCGCGTCCCCGGCCCCGCGCCCAGCCGCTCGCGCTGGGTGAGCACCATGTCGTACAGGCCGGTGTGGGGCACCACGACCGCCTTGGGGCGCCCGGTGGAGCCGGAGGTGTAGATCACGTAGGCGGGATGCGCGGGGTCTGAGCGGAGCGTCCGGGGTTGCTCGGCGAGCGGGGCCACGGTGTCCGGCGCGTCCAGCGTGACGAGGGGGACGCCCCCCGGCAGCCGCTCCGCCACCTCGGTGGTGGTCAGGATGAGGATGGGAGCGGCGTCCTCCACCATCGTCCGGACGCGCTCGGCCGGGTGGTCGAGATCCAGCGGCAGGTACGCGGCACCGCTCTTCAGGACGGCGAGGATCGCGACGACGGTCTCGGCCGACCGGGGGACGGCCACGGCCACGATCCGTTCGGGACCCGCGCCCCGCCCGGCCAGCAGCCGGGCCAGCCGGTCCGCCCGCCCGTCCAGCTCGCCGTAGGTGAGGCTCCGCCCGGCGTGGACGACGGCGACCGCCGAGGGGTCGGCCGCGACCTGCTCGGCGAACAGTTCGGGAACCGTGCGCGGCGCGGGGCCGCCGCCCTCGCCGCACCAGGTGTCGGTCAGCAGCCGGTGTTCCGCGGCGTCCAGGAGGGGAAGGTCGGCGATCGGCCGGTCCGGGTCGTCCGCGATCGCGGTCAGGAGTGTCAGCAGGTGACCGGCCATGCGCCCGGCGGTGGCCGGGTCGAACAGGTCCGTGCTGTATCCGAGGTGGGTGACGAGCGCGCCGTCACGCTCGTAGAAGTCGAACGAGACGCCCATGGGCGCGACCAGCACCGGCGGACGGATCTCCTCCACCCGGACGCCGGGCAGCTCGACGACCCCGCGCGGCGCGTTCTGCAGGTTGACCGCGACCTCGGCGAGCGGGAGCCGGCTGGGGTCGCGCTCGGGCCGCAGGACCTCCACGAGCCGCTGGAAGGGCACCTCGTCGTTGTCGAAGGCGTCCAGGACCGTGGAGCGCGCCTCGCCCAGGAAGGCGGTGAACGGCAGGGACTCGTCGACCTGGCAGCGCAGTACCAGGGTGTTGACGAAGAAGCCGATCAGCCCCTCCAGCTCGACCCGGCCACGGCCGCTGGTCGCGGTGGCGACCGCGACGTCCCGCTGCCCGGAGTAGCGCGCGAGCAGGATCTGCACGGCGGCGACCAGGGTCATGAACAGGGTGGCGCCGTGCTCGCGGCTCGTCTCCCTCAGCCGCGACAGCACGGCCGGGGGCACCTCGAAGACATGGGCCGCGCCCGCCGAGGTCCTGACCGGCGGCCGCAGCCGGTCGGTGGGCAGATCCAGCGGGGCGAGCCCGTCGAGCCGCTCGCGCCAGTGGGCGAGCATGCCGTCCAGTGCCGTACCGGACACCCGGTCCTGCTGCCAGGAGGCGAAGTCGGCGTAACGCAGGGGCAGCGGCGGAAGCGGAGACGGCTCGCCCGCGATCCCCGCGGCGTACAGCGCGTTCAACTCCTCGGCGAACACGCCCATGGACCAGCCGTCGGTGACGATGTGGTGCGTGCTGAGGGCCAGCACGTGCTCGTCCGGCCCGAGCCTCAGCAGTCCGGCCCGGAACACCGGGCCCCGGCGCAGGTCGAAGGGGCGCTCCGCCTCCCGTAGCAGCCAGTCGCGCACCGGCGCCTCACGGTCGCCGTCCGCGGGCACGCGCGCCCGCGTGACCTGGATCGGCACCTCCGCGGCCGGCTGTACGGTCTGCACGCCCCTGCCGTTCACCGAGTCGAAGGTGGTGCGCAGCGACTCGTGCCGCTCCACCAGGCGGTTGACGGCGAGCCTGAGCACGTCCAGGTCCAGGTCACCGGTCAGCCGGAGCACCAGCGGGACGATGTACTCGGCGCTTTGGGGGTCCAGCTCGTACCTGAACCAGAGCCGCTGCTGGGCCGGTGACTGCGGCGACGCCTCCCGCGAGGGGGTCCGCGGGATCCCCTCCCTCTCCGGGGAGGCGGGGGCCTCGCCGGCCAGCCGCCGGAGCATCGCCTCGCGCAGGTGGTCGGGCAGTGCGGCCACCCGGCCGTCACGCGAAGAGGGGGCGTTCAATGTGTTCTCCCGTCCGGGTTCCGCTGGCCTGTTCACGAGCCCTGGCTCTGGGCGACCCGTTCGAAGGACGCCAGGATCATGTCCTGCACCACCTCGGCCAGGGCGCCGACGGTCGGGGCGGTGAAGAGCTCCCTCGGGGAGATCTCGACGTCGAACGCGCGCCGCACCCTGGAGGTCACCCGCAGGCTGGTGATGGAGTCGCCGCCCAGGTCGAAGAAGTTGTCGTCCACCCCGACCCGCTCGACCGCGAGCACCTCCGCCCAGATCCGGCCGAGGGCCTCCTCGGTCGGGGTGCGCGGGGCGGCGTAGGCGGCGCGCACGGCTCCCCTGCTCTCCGGTTCCGGCAGCGCCCGCCGGTCCACCTTGCCGTTGGCGTTCAGCGGCAGCCGGTCCAGGGACACGAACGCGGAGGGGACCGTGTAGGCGGGCAGCCGCTCGGCCAGCGACCGGGCCAGGTCCGTGGGCGAGGGCCGCGCGCATCCCGCGACCGGCACCACGTAGCCCACGAGATGCCTGCGCCCCGGCGCCTCCTCGCGCGCGACGACCACCGCCTCGGCCACGTCCGGCCGGGCCCGCAGCGCGGCCTCGACCTCGCCGGTCTCGATGCGGAACCCGCGGATCTTCACCTGGTCGTCGGTCCGGCCGAGGAACTCGATGTCGCCGTCCGCGCTCCAGCGGACCCTGTCCCCGGTGCGGTACAGGCGGCCCCCGGCGTCGAACGGATCGGCGACGAACCGCTCGGCGGTGAGCGCGGGCCTGCCGAGGTAGCCCCTGGCCAGACCGCTTCCCGCGAGGTACAGCTCGCCGGGGGCGCCGGGCGGTACCGGAGCGAGATCGCGGCCCAGCACGTAGGCACGCGTGTTGTCCATCGGGCGGCCGATCGGTGCGGCACCGGACCCGGCGAGCTCCGGCGTCATCTCACGGCAGGTGGCGAAGGTCGTGGCCTCGGTGGGGCCGTAGCAGTGGTGCACCTCCGTCGCCGGGCAGCGCTCCATCACCCGCAGCATCGCCGCCGGCGAGGCGGCCTCGCCTCCCGTCCACACCTCGCGCAGCCCGGCGAAGCACTCGGGCAGTTCCTCGGCGAAGAGGTTGAACAGCGCCGTGGTGAGGAACATCCCGGTGACGCCGTGCCCGGCGACCAGGCGCCGCAGGCTCCGGGCGTCCAGCTCGCCCTGGGCGACCACCACCCGGCCGCCGGCCAGCAGCGGGACCCACATCTCGTAGGTGGCCGCGTCGAAGGCGTGCGGGGAGTGGAAGAGAACACGCTCGTGCCCTCCCGAGCGCCACCGCCGGTCCGTGGCCAGGCTCACGATGTTGCGGTGGGTGACCGCCACGCCCTTGGGGACCCCGGTCGAGCCGGAGGTGTACATCACGTACGCCAGCCGGTCGGGGTCGGCCACGGCGGCCGGGCCCGCGAGCGGGGGACCGTCCAGGGCCGCGTCGCCGTCCACCACCAGTACCCGCGCCCCGAGCCCGCCGATCTTCGAGACCGTCGCCCGGTCCGTCAGCACGGCCACCGCCGCGGTGTCCCGCAGGATCCAGCGCAGCCGGTCGGGCGGGTAGCTCGGGTGCAGGGGGACGTAGGTGCCGCCGGCCTTGAGCACCGCGAGCATCGAGACCAGCGCGTCGGCCGTGCGCGCCTGGAGGACGGCCACCCGCGACTCCGCGGTCACCCCCAGGGACGCCAGGTGGCGCGCCAGCCGGTCGGCGCGCTCGTCCAGCTCGGCGTAGCCGAGGCTCTCCCCCTCCGACACCACGGCCGGCTCGCCGGGAACGGCGCGCGCCCGCTCGGCGAACAGCTCGTGCACGCACCGCGCGGGGGTGTCGTGGGCCGTGTCGTTCCACTCCACCAGCATCCGGCGCCGTTCGCGCCGGGTCTGCGAGGGCAGCGACCCGATGGTCCGTTCCGGGTCGGCCGCGATCTCCTCCAGCAGCACGGCCAGGTTCTCGCCGAGCCGCCGTACGGTCGCGGCCTCGAACAGCGCCCCGTCGTGGAGCAGCACGAAGGACAGTTCCTCGCCCGGATAGACGACCAGGTTGAGGGGGTGGCCGTTCACCTCGGCGGCGTCGACGTCCCGCAGCCGCACGCCGGCGGCGCCGGCCGGGGCGTGGTCGATCGGGTAGTTCTCGAAGACCACGACGCTCTCGAAGAGCTGGGCGCCGGGTCGCAGCTCGCTCCAGGAGCGCACCCGGGGCAGCGACACGGAGTCGTGCTCGCGCGCCCGCGCCTGCTCCTCCTGCAGCTCGCGCAGCCACGGCAGCAGGGCGCGGCTCTCGTCCACGGCGACCCGGACCGGCAGCGTCTCGATGAATATGCCGATCATGGACTCCGCGCCGGTCAGGTCCGCGGGACGGCCGGAGACCGTCGCGCCGAAGCAGACGTCCGGCTCGCCGCCGTAGCGGGAGAGCAGGATCCCCCAGGCTCCCTGCAGGAGGGTGTTGAGCGTGAGCCGGCCGTTCCTGGCGTGTTCGGCGAGCCGCCGCGAGACCGAGGCCGGCAGCTTCACGTTCACCCGGCCTGCCGCCCTGGGCCGGTGGTCCGGTGCGGGCGGCCGGTCGTACGGCAGGGGCGTCGGCTCCGTGAACCCGGCGAGCGCCTCGCGCCAGTACGCCTCGGCGTCGGTGTCGTCCAGGCCGAGCAGCCACTCGACGTGGTCGCGGAAGGGGCGGCGGGCCGCCGGCCGCCAGTCCCGCCCCTCGCGGCGCGCGGCGTAACAGGAGAGCACGTCCGCGAGCAGCCGGTGGACGCTCCACCCGTCCAGCAGGATGTGGTGCAGGGTCCAGACGACCCGCACCCGGGTGTCGTCGAGCCGGATGATCGCCAGCCGGGTGGGCGGGGACGCGGCGAGGTCCAGCCCGGCCTGCCGGTCCCGCGCGAGCAGCCGCTCCAGCTCCGCTCCCTGCTCCTCCTCCGGCAGGCCACGCCAGTCGTGATGGGCGATCGGCAGCCGGGCCTTCCGGTGGACCACCTGGAGCGGGTGGTCGAGCCCCTCCCAGGCGACGGAGGTGCGCAGCACCGGGGTCCGCTCCGCGACGAGCCGCCACGCCTCGCCGAGCGCCTCGGGGACGGCCACCCCTTCGACCACCATCTCGAACCGGGCCGTGTAGACGTCGGAGCCGGGTGCCATCAGGCAGTCGAAGAGCATGCCGCTCTGGGTGGGGGTGAGGGGGTAGACGTCCGCCACCGTGCGGCCGGTGCCGACCAGCGCGTCGAGGCTCGCCTGGTCCAGACGGGCCAGCGGGAAGTCCGAGGGGGTGCGGCCGCCCGCGCCCGGCTCCGCGCAGTGCCCGACGATCCGCTCCACGGTCGCGGCGAACTCGTGGGCCAGGCGCTCGACGGTGGCGGGCTCGTGCAGGTTCGGCGAGTAGTACCAGGTGACCTGGAGCCGTCCGGACCTGATGGAGCCGACGACGTCGAGCACGTGCGGCCGGTTGTCGCGTGGATCCTGGAACAGCTCGATGCCGGAGATCTCCCGGTAGAGGTCCCCGTCCCCGGCCTCGGTGTCGAACCGGCCGAGGTAGTTGAGGCAGATCTGGGGGACGGGATCGCCGGCGAGCGCGGACCCGTCCCGGTAACGCAGCGCGCCGTACCCCAGGCCGCGCCGGGGAACCGCCCGCACCTGCTCCTTGACCGACTTGAGGAGGCCGCCCAGATCCTGTCCGCGGGGGACGTCCAGTGCCAGGGGGAAGTAGCTGGTGAACCACCCGACCGTGCGCGTGAGGTCCACGTCGGGGAAGATCTCCTCCCGTCCGTGGCCCTCCAGACCGAGCAGGACGCGGTCGCGCCCGGCCCATCCGGACACGACCCGGGCCAGGGCGGCCAGCAGCACGTCGGTGATCTCGGTGCGGTAGACGCCGGGAACCTCGCGGAGCAGGGCCCGGGTGGTGGTCTCGTCGAGTTCGACGGACACCTCGCGGACGCTCTCCACGGTGTTCGGGCCCCGCCCGCCGAAAGGCCCGCCGAGGGGCCCGTTGCCGGGTCCGTCGAGGGGCAGGGCCGCCGCGGCCCCGGCACGGCTCACCTTCGCCCAGTGGCCGAGCTCGTCGTCGAAGCCCCCGGCCTGGACGTGCCCGGCCAGGCGGAGGCTCCAGTTCTGGAACGAGGTCGTCCTGGGCCCGAGGTCGACGCTCTCCCCCTGAAGGATCTGCCGGTACGCGGTGCGCAGGTCCTCCAGCAGGATGCGCCACGACACGCCGTCCACCACGAGGTGGTGCGCGGTCAGCAGCAGCCGCGGCCCACGGCCGGTGCTGAGCAGTACCGCCGCGATCAGCGGCCCGTCGCCGAAGTCGACACGGGCCTGCGCGGCCGCCGTCTCCCGCTCGACGGCGGCGTCGAGTTCGGCGTCGGCGACGCCGGACAGGTCGGCCCCGCGCAGGATCACCTCCTCCCCCGCCGGCACGACGCGCTGCGACCACTCTCCCCGAGTGACCTCGAAGCGCGACCGCAGCGCGTCGTGCCGCTCGACCAGTGCCGCGACCGCCGCCCGCAGGGCCGTCTCGTCGACGTCGTCCGCCAGTTCCACGGTGACGAAATGGTTGAAGACCTCGGGAACCGTGAACCTCTCGAAGAGGAAGTGCTGGATGGGGGTCAGCGGCGCCCGGCCGCCCGGCCCTGCGCTCTCCGTGCCCTCTGTGCCCTCCGTGCTCCCGGGGCTTCGCACCTCGGTCACGTGAGGGCTCAGCGCCGCGATCGTCTGCCAGCGGAACAGGTCCCTGGAGGTGAGCCGCAGACCCGCCCCCCGCGCCCTGGAGGTGAGCTGGATGGCGAGGATGGAATCGCCGCCGAGGGCGAAGAAACCGTCCTCGACACCGACCCGGTCGACGCCCAGCACCTCGGCCCAGATCCCGGCCAGTTCCCGCTGCACCGGGTCGCCCGGCGGGACGTACCCGCCGTCTGAGTCCCGCGGGGCGCCGGGAGCCGGCAGGGCGGCACGGTCCACCTTGCCCCGCACGGTCAGTGGGAACTCCTCCAGGACGACGATCGCGGCGGGCACCATGTGGTCCGGCAGCACCGTGCCCGCGAAGGCTCGCAGCTCGGCGGGATCCGGCTCCGCGTCACCGGCGGGGACCACGTATCCGGTCAGCGCCAGGCGCTCGTGGCCAGGCCTGGCCTCGGTGGCCACGACGACGGCCCCGGCCACGCCCGGGTGGCTCTGCAGCGCGCTCTCGATCTCCCCCGGCTCCACCCGGAAGCCGCGGATCTTCACCTGCTGGTCGGTGCGGCCGAGATACTCCAGCTCCCCTCCGGGCAGCCGGCGGACGAGGTCCCCGGTGCGGTACATCCGGCCGCCCGGGGCTCCGAACGGGTCGGCGACGAACCGCTCGGCGGTCAGGTCCGGCCGGTTCAGGTAGCCCCTGGCGAGACCGGCGCCCGCGAGGTACAGCTCACCGGCGACCCCCACGGGCACCGGGTTGGCGTAGCCGTCCAGGACGTACGCGGCGGTGTTGGCGACGGGCGAGCCGATGGGGGGCAGCCCCCCGGCCCGGCCGGCGTCCTGCCAGGTGACGTCGCCCGCGGTGGCGACGACCGTGGCCTCGGTGGGACCGTAGTTGTTGACCAGCCGGTACGGCGTCCCCCGGCGCGGGCGGCGGCGGAGCACGTCCCCGCCGGTCAGGATCGCGCGCAGTCCGGTGGCGGCGAATCCGGGCTCGTCCAGGACGGAGTCCAGCCGGGGCGTGGGCAGGAAGCAGATCGTGGTGCCCATCCTGGCGAACCAGTCCACCAGCGCGGCGGGATCGTCCAGCGTCTCCCGGTCGGGCAGGGCCACCCGGGCTCCGGCGCAGAGGTAGGGCCACACCTCCCACACGGCGGCGTCGAATCCCAGCGACGCGACCTGCGAGGCCCGGTCCTCGCTGACCACCTCGAACTCCGCCACATGCCAGGCGCACAGGTCGGACAGGTTCCGGTGCTCGACCATCACGCCCTTGGGACGGCCCGAGGAACCGGAGGTGTAGACGATGTAGGCCAGGTCCCCGCCGGCCACGGCGATGTCCGGCTCGGTGACCGCCTGGCGGGTTTCGCCGGGGTCGCCCGCGTCCAGCGGCACGACCATGGCGTCCAGGTCGCGGGCCCGGCCCTCCGTCGCGCGATCGACCAGCACGACCGGCGCGCCGGTGTCGGCCACCACGTAGGCCAGCCGCGCGTGTGGGGTGTCCGGGTCGAGCGGCACGTACGCGCCCCCGGCCTTCAGCACGCCGAGGAGCCCCGCCACCAGCTCGGGGCCGCGCTCCGCGCACGCCACGACGGGCACGTCAGGACCCACGCCGAGGGCGCGCAGGCGGTGGGCCACCCGGTTGGCGCGCTCGTCCAGCTCGGCGTAGGTCCACCTTCGCTCCCCGCACTCCAGCGCGACGGCGTCCGGTGCCCGCCGGACCCGCTCGGCGAACAGACGGTGCACGGGGAGGTCCGCGCGGCGGTCCCTGACCTGGCCGTTCCATCCGGCCAGGGACCGCCGCTCGGCCTCGGTCAGCAGGGGCAGCCGGGCGAGCGGCCGGTCGGGGTCCTTGGCCACCGCGGCCAGCAGGACCTCCAGATGACCGGCCATCCGCTCGGCCGTCTCCCGGTCGAACAGGTCGGTGCTGTACTCGATCATCACGTCCAGCGCCCCGTCGCGCTCGACGAACTCCAGGGTGAGGTCGAAGATCGCCGACACGTGCGGGAGCCGGAAGCCCTCGGTGCGCGCGCCGGTGAACTCCAGCGGCCTCTCCGGTACGTTCTGCAGCGCCACCATCGCCTGGACCAGCGGGGTCCGGCTCGGGTCGCGGCCGTCGCTCAGCTCGTCCACCAGGCGTTCGAACGGGACGTCCTGATTGCCGAAGGCGCCGAGCACGGTCTCGTGCACCCGGCCGAGGAAGTCGGTGAAGGACAGGTTCCCGTCGACCGCCGACCGGAGCACCAGGGTGTTGATGAAGCAGCCGATGAGCGGTTCCAGCTCGGGGCGGTCGCGCCCGGAGATGGGGGTGCCGACCGCGATGTCCCGCTGGGAGGAGTAGCGGGCGAGCAGTACCTGGCAGGCGGCGACCAGCGTCATGAACAGCGTGGCGTCGTTGCGCGCGGCGAGCCCGTTGAGCGCCGCGGTGAGCTCAGGGGGCAGGGTGAAACGGTGTGCCGCTCCGGCGGAGGAGCGCACCGCCGGGCGCGGCCGATCGGTGGGCAGTTCGAGGGGTGACAGACCGGCCAGTTGTTCCCGCCAGTAGCCGAGCTGGTCCCGCATGGCCTCTTCCGTCCAGCGTTCGCGCTGCCAGACGGCGTAGTCGGCGTACTGCACGGCCAGCGGTGCCAGCTCGGCCCGGCCGCCCTCCCTGGCGGCGCCGTACAGCCTGCTCAGCTCGTCGGCGAGCACGTTCATGGACCAGGCGTCGATCACCGAGTGGTGCACGGCCAGCACCAGCAGATGCTCGCGTTCGGCACGGCGCAGCAGCGTCATCCGCAGCACGGGGCCGCGTCCCAGGTCGAACGGGAGGCTCACCTCCCGGCGCAGCAGGCGCTCCAGTTCCTCCTCGCCGAGCCCGGAGGCGTCCACGACGGTCAGCGGGACCTGAAGGCCCTTTGCGGGGTGGACGACCTGGACCGGCTCGCCGCCGGTCGAGGAGATGGTCGTCCGCAGCGACTCGTGCCGGGCGACGAACTCGCGCAGGGCCGACTCCAGCGCGGCGGGATCGAGCTCGCCGAGCAGCCGGTAGCCGAACCGGACGTTGTAGTCGGCGGCCTCGGGGTCGAACTCGTGGAAGAACCAGAACCGCCGCTGCGCGAAGGAGAGCGGCAGGTCCCCGGTGCGGGGCACGGGCACGACGGCACCGTCGGCCCCACTGCCGGCCCCACTGCCGGCCCCACTGCCGGTCCCGGTGGCGGCCGGGGTGACCGACGCCGCCAGCGCGGCGATCGTGCGCAGCTTGAAGATGGCACGGGCGGGAAGCTCGGCGCCGAGTGCCGCCCTGATCCGCGGGAGCACCCGGAAGGCGAGCAGGGAGTTCCCGCCGAGCTCGAAGAAGTCGTCCTCGACACCGACCCGGTCGACGCCCAGTACCTCGGCCCAGATGCCGGCGATCGCCCGCTCCGCGTCGTTGCGCGGGGTTCCGTAACCGGCGTCCGTGCCGTCCTGCCGGGCCGGCGCGGGCAGCGCCCCGCGGTCGAGCTTGCCGCTGGCCGCCAGCGGCAGCCGGTCCAGGGTGCGGAACACCGAGGGGATCATGTGTTCGGGAAGTGTCCGGGCCAGGAACTCGCGGAGCTCCGCCGCCGCCGGGGCCGCCTCGCCCGCCGGGACGAGATAGGCCAGCAGGCGCGTGTCTCCCGAGCCCTCACCGGAGGGCACCACGGCGACCTGGGCGATCGCGGGATGTCCGGCCAGCGCCGACTCGACCTCGCCCGGCTCGACGCGATAGCCCCGGATCTTGACCTGGTCGTCGGTGCGCCCCAGGTATTCCAGATCCCCTCCCGGCAGGCACCGCACCAGGTCCCCGGTGCGGTACATCCGCTCACCCGGCCCGCCGTACGGGTCGGCGACGAAGCGCTCGGCGGTCGCTCCCGGCCTGCCGTGGTAGCCGCGGGCCAGCCCGGCGCCCGCCACGTACAGCTCTCCGGGTACGCCCTCCGGGACGGGTCGCAGGGATCGGTCCAGTGCGTAGGCGCGGGTGCCGCGCATCGGGCGGCCGATCGCGACGGGTCCCCGGAGCGGCCCCGCCTCCGGCTCGACCCGGAAGGAGACGCAGCCGACCGTCGCCTCGGTCGGGCCGTACTCGTTGACCACCGCCACCCCGGGATGCCGTGCCCGCCACCGGTCGAGCACCTCGCCCTGGAGTGCCTCCCCGCCGATCACCAGTTCCGCCGTCGGCGAGCGATCCTCCGGCAGGTTCTCCAGGATCGGCAGGTGACTGGGGGTGACCTTCAGGAACGACGGCCGGTCTCCGGAGCCGCCGGGACGGCCGCCGTCCAGCTCGCCGACCTCGATCCGGCCACCCGCGGCGAGGGTGCCCCACAGCGCGGTCACCGTCAGGTCGAAAGACGTCGACGAGTGCAGCAGCGCGACCCCCGCCAGCCCCGGGTAGTCGCGCTCGCAGCAGGCCAGGTAGCTCGCGAGCTGCCGCCGCTCGACCAGCACGCCCTTGGGGCGCCCCGTGGAGCCGGAGGTGTAGATCGCGTACGCCAGGTTCATCGGGCCCGCCCGGCGGTCGGGCTCGGTGACCGGCCGGTCCGCGATCGTCGGCCCCTCGTCGTCCAGGCAGACCACCCGCGCGGCCGTCGCGGGCAGCCGAGCCCGCAGGTGCGCCTGGGTCACGACGGCGGCCGCGCCCGCGTCGCCGATGGCGAAGGCCAGGCGGCCGGCCGGGTTGTCCGGGTCCAGCGGCAGATAGGCGCCGCCGGCCTTGAGCACTCCCAGTAGCGCCACGACGAGTTCCACGCCGCGCTCCGCGAAGACGCCGACGAGCGTGTCCGGGCCGACGCCGCAGGCGCGAAGGTGGTGCGCGAGCTGGTTGGCCCGCGCGTCGAGCCGCCCGTAGTCGAGCGACTCCCCGTCCGAGGCGACGGCCGTCGCCTCGGGGGCGCGGCGCACCCGCTCGGCGAACAGTTCGAGCAGGCACCGGTCCCCCGGTGACTCGGCGCCTTCACCGAACGGCGGTGTGGCGGCGCCCTCGGGCGCGGGTACGGACGGTGCGTCGTGGGTCACGCTGACTCCTGCCTTCGAGGACGTGTCCGATGACGGTTCGGCTAGTAGATGACACGGGAGGAGGCGCTCAGCCTGAACTCCCGGGACTTGCGCAGGTCCCTCGCCACGTTCAGACGGCGCAGCCAGCGGTCCGTCCCGTCGAAGCGCGCGCTGAAGGGGCTGCGCCCGTGGACGGCCTTGTAGTTGTCGATGAGGCAGATGTCACCCGGCTTGAGGACGACCCCGGTCATCGCGGAATCCAGCGCCGTCCCGAATGCGGCAAGCGCTTTACCAGCGTTCTCTTCCTGGATCCCGCCCATGTAGTGCGGATCGATGCGGATATATGGGTCGTCAGGGTCGCCGAAAAGGACCGCAACAGGCTCAGGAGTGTCCAGTGCCAGGTCGACCTGCCGGTAACTGCGTTTCCGTAGATCCGCGACCTTCGTATCCTCGTCGGTCACCGCGGCCCGATTCGCCGGGCGGTGCGAGTCATCCGGAAGAATGTAGAAGCGTTCCTGTGACAGAATGGCTTTGACATCATCGTCGATACGCACGTCGGAAACGTCGGCATAGGTCGTCTCGACCTCGTCGGGATTGCGCAGGCACAGCAGGCCGAGATAGTCGGTGCGCAACGGGTGGAAGGCGTCCTCGGTGTGCCAGACAAGCGTTTCCTCGCTGCTCCAGCCGATCTGCTCGTGTTCGTAGCCCTTGATCGGGAAGACGTCGTGCATGATGTAGCCGCCCTGCTGCGTGGCCCATCCGATGGGGTCTCCCAGCAGGGACGCGATGAGGAAGAACGCGATGTCGTGCCCGATGGTGGGCGAGGGCACCGGCTTGTTCTTCCAGTCCGCGGGGGTCGGGCCGATCCTCGCGTCGTCCACCGGAAGCCCGGAGATCAGCAGGATTCCGGACGGCTCCGCGAGGCGGAACTCGTTGAGCGCCCTGCGGAGACGTCGCGGAAGTTCCTCGGCATACGTCCGGCTCTCGCGCTGGAAATCAGCGGACTCGACGGTCTGGTAACGCTGGGAGAGGTCCCGGACGATTTCCTCGATCACCATGACGTCGTCGTCCAGCAGATGTAATGCCAGCACAATTAACTCCCTCTGCCAACGGCAATCGGTTCCTGGGAATCACCGTGGCCGGGGCGGCCATTCGTCCCCGGCCCTAATCGAGCCTCCGGCATGACGGGGGGCGGGTTCAACATCTTTGACTTAGGGGCTAAACAGCGCAGTCAGAGCGGGCTTCGTGCTAACGTCGTATGTGGTTCTAATCCTCCGGACCGACCTTTTCCATGTCGCCGCCCTGTCGATCCGCCGACGCGGGACACCGTAGGTCAGGCACCTCCGGAGCCGAGGCCGTCGCCTTCTCGGCCGGCCGTTTCCCAGAACGCCATCGGCAGCATTAGGGAGAACTACATTGCGCCTATCGGGCCTCACCCGGGTGACCAGCGCCGCCGCGCATCTGCAGGTGTTCGCGATATCCGGGATCAGTGCGGTGCTGTTGACCAGGGCCTATCTCCAACGGGCCGGTTATCCCCAGCTCGGCGGAGGGAGCCTGCACATCGCCCACGTCCTGTGGGGCGGCCTGCTGATGACGGTGGGCATGGGCATCACGCTCGCGTTCCTCGGCCAGGCCGCACGGACCTGGGGTGCCGTCCTCGGCGGGGTCGGATTCGGGCTGTTCGTCGATGAGGTCGGCAAGTTCGTCACCCAGACGACCGACTACTTCTACCGGCCGGCCGCGGGGATCATCTACCTGGTCTTCGCCCTCCTGGTCGTGCTCTCCCAGTGGTTGAAGGGCCGGACCGACTTCTCCCAGCGCGAGCGCACGGCCAACGCCGTCTACGCGGCACTCGTCGGGGTGACCTCGGGGCTGACCGTGGAGCAGCGGCACGCCGCCGTGCGACTGGTCCAGGGCTCCGACGACGCGCTCGACGCGGCGGCGGTCCGGTTGCTGGGCATGGTCCCGGCCCGGGAGAAGGCTCCCGGGCCGTTGCGCACCGGCCTGGCCCGCGCCCGCGTCGCCCTCGACGGCCTGACGCGCCGCCCCCTGCTCGTCGCCCTCGCGGTGGTGTATCTCATCGTTCAGGCGCTCCTGCCCCTGGTGGGCCTCGGGCTGGAGAACGCCTACGGCACGCTCGACGGCGAGCAGGAGTGGGGGGCGGTGATCGGCATGGCTGTCTCGGCGGCGATCACGGTGGCGCTGGGCCTGTGCGGCGCGGTGCGGCTGCGCGGGAACCGCATGGCCGCCTTCCGGCTGCTCAACGCCGCGCTGCTGGTCGACATCCTCTTCGGCCAGGTCTTCGCGTTCGTCATGAACCAGTTCTCCGCGGTGCCCGGCCTGGCGGCCGACCTGCTGCTCCTGGCGATCATCTCCGCCGAGGTCCGGCGGCTGCGCGAGCCGGACTGAGGGGCGCGACGGCCGGCCACCGTCGGCCTGATCGTCGAATCGACCGTCGATCGGCGGTCAGGCCGACGACGGCTCGGCCATCGCCACGGCGATCTTCCGCGGCCCGGTGAACGGCTCGCGGCCGTGCGAGGTCAGCATGTTGTCGATGACCAGAAGGTCGTCCTGACGGTAGTCGAACCGCACGGACGCCGACCGGTAGCAGTCTCGCAGGTGGCCGACGACGTCGTCGGGGATCGTCCCGCCGTCGCCGTAGTAGGTGTTGCTCGGGAGGTTCTCCTCCCCGCACATCTCCAGCAGCCCCAGCCGCACCCCTTCGGGAAGGGTGGTGATGTGGAAGAAGGTCGCGTGGTTGAACCACACCGGGTCGCCGGTGACCGGGTGACGGTGCACGGCCTGGCGGACCGCCCTGGTCCGCAACCGGTCGCCGCCGAGCCACTCCGTCTGCACGCCGTTGCTCCGGCAGTAGTCCGTGACCTCGTCCTCGCTGTCGGTGTTGAACGCCTCGTGCCACGACATGCCGAGCTCGTCGCTGTAGTTACGGACCACCATCCACCCTCGCCGCGCGAACTCCTCGCGGATCGACGGGTCCATCCTGTCGTGGACTGCACGGGTGGAGGCCAGTGGCGTGGCGCCCTGGGACGACGGCGGTCGCAGGCAGTGGAAGTAGAGCACCATCGGCCAGACCGTCTGGTAGGAGTTCTCGTTGTGCAGGAAGATCTCCTCCTGCGAGGGGTAGTCGGTCGAGGTGTAGACATTGCCCTTGATCACGCTGCGCGGGGACGAGCGCTCCGCATAGGTCAGCGGCGCCCCCGACAGCTCGCGCACGACCTCGTCGAAACCGTCGACGCCGCCGACCTCGAAATCGCGGAACAACACGGCGCCGTGCGCGGTGAGGCTCTTGCGGATCTCCTGCCGGTCGGATCTCACCAGGTCGGAGATCCGGGCACCCCCGCCCTCGATGACGAGGGGCAGTTCGTGGCCGGTCATGGCCGGTCCCCCATCGCCTCGGCCAGGCTCCTCGGACGCATGTCGGTCCAGTTGTCCGTGATGTAGTCCAGGGCGGCCTGCCGGTCCGTCTCGGGCAGGACCACCGTCCACCCCGCGGGCACATCGACGAACGCGGGCCACAGGGAGTGCTGCCCCTCGTCGTTGACCAGCACGAGGTAGGTGCCTTCCGGGTCTTCGAAGGGGTTCGAGTTCATGGCGCTCTCCTTTTTGGAGGTTCTCCGTTCACGAGGCGTGCCGGAGCGGGGGTCAGTTGCGCTGGGGAGACAGGAAGAGCTCCCCGTGCAGCAGCGCCACCCCCAGGGAGGTGAGGGTGTGCAGCGCCGTGTTGCGGTTGCGGGCAGTGGTGATCAGTCCGGCCTTGCGCAGTACGGTGGCGTGCTTGCTGGCCCCCGCGAGAGAGATGCCGAGCCGCTCGGACAGGCCGCCCGTGGTGCAGCTCTCGGCCAGCGCCTGGAGCGCGGCCGCCCTGGTGTGCCCGACCAGGGCGCCGAGCGCCTCGTCGTCGGGCACCGGCGCCCCGGCCAGGTCGGACAGGAAGGCCGGGGTGCACGGCGCCGAGACCACCAGGGCGGGCAGCCCCGTCTCGTGCTCGGCGTCGAGGAAGAGGTAGTTCCTGCCCTGCAGGAACAGCGAGGGGCTCAGCAGCAGACCGCGTCCGCGCAGGTGGACGTCACGGTCCTCACTGTCGGGGATCTCCAGCACCGGCGGGTTCCAGCACAGCCTGGGGTGCAGCGTCTCAAGCAGGCACTCGACGCCGTTGCTGATCGTTATCCGGCCGTACGCCTCGCGCTCGGACTCCAGGTAACCTCGCACCCTGCTCCAGTACGGCAGCACCGCCACCTGACAGAACCCCAGCACGGTGGCGCTCACCCGCCGGCCGGCCCACTCGTCGGCCACGGAGCGCGGCTCGGCTCGGCCGGGAGAGCGCTCGACCAGTTCCAGCAGCTCCGTCGGCGCCCGGCGTTCACGGACCAGCTGCTCCACGCTGCCGACGCCCTCGCCCAGCCGATCACGCACATGCTTTCGCCACCCGTTCAGGGAGGCGCCTCCGTTGCGACCGAAGATGTCCAGCGCGAACACGCTCTCGGCCACCGGCCCGAGGCTCGCGACCATGCGCAGGCGTGCCAGGTCCTCAACCGTGAAATGAATCCTCAACACCGCGGCCCCCAGCGTTGTAGAAAGATTGGTTCTCTGTGTTGTTGGAAAGCAGGTCACGCCTCTCAGCAGAGGCTCCGGAAAATGATGGCCCGCTCTGCCGGCCGGCGCGCGGACTAATCGATCTCGGCGGGCGCCGGGCAATGCCCAGGACCGTCCGCGAGGATCCCCCAGTAAACCGAGAGTGATATTCTCACCACTCTCCCATTGGCTCTGTCAATAAGATCAACCTAACTCCGACGCCGATCGGAAGTCAACTCTCGTTGCAGAAAGCGTCAAATCTCATACACACCAGTTGATGCACTTACCTTCGGGACAGCCCCTGAGCTGTGCTGATCCCCTGATCTCTCGACCACCCAGAGCACGGCGGCACCGATTCCCGGCAGCCGGACGGCCGGGAACACGCCTCCCCCGAATCGGCGACCGGCCCATTACTCAGCGTACTGAAAGCGTGCCTGACCGCCCTGTTTAGCTATCGAGTCAATGATGTGGAGCCGGACCACGCTTTTGGTAGAGGCTTTCAACAATGCCGGGGTGGATGACACCGCCGAGCCGCGCCTTTCACATCACCCGGCGTTCTCCCGGTGTTCTCCCGGTGTTCCGTTCTCACGCGCAGGGATAAGGGTTCAGAATGGTCAAAAGCGTAGTTATCGTCGGAGGTGGCACGTCGGGCTGGATGACCGCCTCGTACCTGCGGGCGGCTTTCGGCGACCGAATCAACGTGACACTGGTCGAGTCGAAGAACGTGCCCACCATCGGGGTCGGAGAGGCGACCTTCAGCACGATCCGCCACTTCTTCAACTATCTGGGCCTGGACGAGCGCGAGTGGATGCCGGAGTGCCAGGCCACCTACAAGCTGGCGATCCGGTTCGAGAACTGGCGCTCCCAAGGCCACCACTTCTACCACCCGTTCGAGCGCCTGCGCACCGTGAACGGATTCCCGCTCACCGACTGGTGGCTGAACGAGCGCCCCGGCGGCCGGTTCGACAAGGACTGCTTCGTCATCGCCTCGCTCTGCGACGCGAACCGGTCTCCCCGCTATCTCTCCGGAGCACTGTTCGAGCAGGACTTCACCGAGGGCGGCGCGGAGCGCGGTTACCGCACCACGCTGACCGAACAGAACACACAGTTCCCCTACGCCTACCACTTCGACGCCGCGCTGCTGGCGAGGTATCTCACGAAGTACGGCACCGACCGCGGCGTCCGGCACGTGCTCGACGACGTGGTGAACGTGAACCTCGACGAGCGCGGCTGGATCAGCGACGTCGTCACCAGGGAGCACGGCGTGCTGGAAGGCGACCTGTTCATCGACTGCACCGGCTTTCGCGGGATGCTGCTGAACAAGGCCCTCTCGGTGCCCTTCATGTCGTACCAGGACACCCTGCCCAACGACCGGGCTGTGGCGCTGCGGGTGCCGGTGAACATGGCCGAGCGGGGCATCCGCCCCTGCACCACGGCCACGGCTCAGGAGGCGGGATGGATCTGGACGATCCCGCTCTTCGGCCGCGTCGGCACCGGCTACGTCTACGCCAGTGACTACTGCACGCCCGACGAGGCGGAGCGGACCCTCCGCGAGTTCGTCGGCCCGGCCGCGGACGACCTCGAGGCCAACCACATCCGCATGCGGATCGGCCGGAGCGAGAACTCCTGGGTGAACAACTGCGTCGCCATCGGACTGTCGAGCGGGTTCGTCGAGCCGCTGGAGTCCACCGGCATCTTCTTCATCCAGAACGCCGTCGAACAGCTCGTCAAGCACTTCCCCAGCGAGCGCTGGGACGACCGGCTGCGCCGGTCCTACAACCGCCAGGTCGCCAATGTGATGGACGGCGTGCGCGAGTTCCTGGTGCTGCACTACCACGCCGCGGCGCGAGCCGACAACGACTACTGGAAGGACGCCACGACCCGTCAGGTACCCGACGGGCTGGCCGAACGCCTGGAGCAGTGGCAGGTCAAGCTGCCCGACCCCGAGACGGTCTTCCCTCACTACCACGGGTTCGAGCCCTACTCCTACACCGCCATGCTCCTGGGGCTGGGCGGCCTCCCCGTGCAGGCCCCGCCGGCGCTGAGGCTGTTCGACGGCGCCGCGGCCTCCAGGGAACTGCGGATCGTCCGCGACCAGTCCCGTGAACTGGTCGACAGGCTGCCCAGCCAGTACGAGTACTTCGCGCGCCTGCACGACCTGCCCCCCGAGCGGCGGGCCGCGCACGGAGCACCACGATGAAGGACCCGCTGGTCGGCCTCTCTCCCTTCGACATCCCCTTCGAGCCCTCCTTCGAGCCCCCCTCGGCGCCGCCGGCGGTCGACCCGACGCGGTTCCGGTCGCTGATGTCCGCCTTCCCCAGCGGGGTCGCCATCGTGACGACCGCCGAGCCCGGCGGCAGGCCGTGGGGGATGACCTGCTCCTCGGTGTGCAGCGTCGCGCTGGACCCGCCGACCCTGCTCGTGTGCGTCCGCAGGCTCAGCCCGACGCTGAAGGCGATGCTGAAGCTGTCGACCTTCACCGTGAACCTCCTGCACGACCGCGCGCGGTACGCGGCGGAACTCTTCGCCTCGGGGACCCCGGACCGCTTCGAGCGGGTCAGGTGGCGCACGGAACCCTCCTTCGGCGGGCCGCACCTCGTGGACGAGGCCCACGCGTTCGCGGACTGCCGGGTCACCCGGACCGTCGAGGTGGGCGACCACACCGTGGTGTTCGGCCAGGTGTTCCGGGTGGAGCAGCGGGCTCGGGCGGTACCGCTGCTCTACGGGCTCAGGGAGTACTCCTCCTGGTCGCCCGCCCCCCGTCGTCCGGAGGGCCCGCGGCCGACCGGCGGCCTGCCTGCCTGAGACGCCGCAGACGGCGCGCGCCGGGTAGCCGGGACAGCCGCCACGCCCACCGCGAACGGCGGTAGGCGCGGGCGACGTCGCAGAGGAAGGCGACGTCGCCCGCCAGGTCGTCCCCGCCCGGCACGGTGTCCCGGGGCGGCTCCCCGGCGGGCGCCTCGTCTCCGGAGGCGGTGCGCAACGCGGCCGACAGCGTCGCCGCCTCCACGACGGCGTCCAGCTTCCGGCCGGTGATCCCCGCGGCCGGGGCGGGGGCCCCCGCCGCGGCCGCGCCGGGCGAAAGGAAGATCGCACCGCGGTACAACCATAACAAAAATAAAAATGA
>NZ_JBEXGU010000077.1:0-41944 GCF_040607515.1 Streptosporangium sp. NPDC005286
GCCGGGCTCAGGGCCCGGCCCGGCCGTGGGGTCATCTCGGACCACGGCGGGCACGAACTGACCGGTTACTCCGGCCAGGCGTTGTTCTGGATGATGTCGACGAAGTTCGCGCGCTTGAACCGCCGGTCGAAGTGGGCGAGTACGTCGTCGTTCATCGTGCCGAAGGTAGTGTCCGGGCGATCCGCCATCCCCTCGTAGAACGCGTGCAGGATCTGACGCTTGAAGTCCGGACGGGGGTGAGCCTCAACCACCGCCTGCATATCGGCGTCGCTGATCTGGCCGAGATCCATGCCCAGTACATCAGTCTCCACCCCGAGCGTGACGACTCCGACTTCGGGAGCGAGATGGAGCGGCACCTCGGGGGTGGTGTGGAGGGCAATGGCGAGCCACACGTTGCGTGCCTCCTCCTCGGAACGGCCGTGGTCGCGGAGGAAGTCGAACGCGGCGTCCGCGCCGTCGATCTCGAAGCGCTGGTGGCACTTGCGGAACGTCTGGGTGAGGCCCAGGTCGTGGAACATTCCGCCGACGTAGGCCAACTCCGGGTCGACCTCGACGCCGCGCGCTTTCGACTTGAGCATCCCCCACAAGAAGACGCGTCGCGAATGGTGGAACAGTGTGTCGCCCACGACGGCATCGTCTGTGGCACTCCGCACCACCTCGGTTGCCGCGCGGACAAGGGCGGTGTCGGGGATCTGGATTCCTGCGACGGTCTCGGTCACGGGACCTCCTGGTTGGTTGAGCGTCAGGGACTCCTCCAGCGTCGCGGCGCAAAGGCGTTTCGCAGCCCACGACACCGGACAGGAATCGCTTGATCCGCGACAAGGCGATCCGTGCGGAGCGCGGCCCCCCAACCTGGCCAGCTACATAACCGGCAATCAATCATGAACTTCGCTTTTCAGACGCCCCCTCAGGTCGCCTGCTGTGAGGCGGCGGCCTCCGGGCGCAGGTCGGCGAGGCTCAGCCGGTGCGCCGGCTCCTCCGGCAGCACGACCCGGCGGGTGGGGCTGAGGTCCGGTCCGATGTGGAACAGCTCGCCGGGCTCCATCAGATGCCACTGGGGATGGTCGTCCATACGCTCGCTGGCGACCACGGACGCGGAGGTGCCCGCCAGGTCCCGGGAACGGACCCGCATCCGGTCGTTGCTGCCGCTGTGGTCGAGGTGCCGGACGCCGTGCTGCCCGCCGGCGGCACGGCGGAGTAGGTAAAGCCGGTGGGTGTCGGGATAGCGCAGCGCCCACAGGTCCCGCGGCGTGGTGAGGACCAGGTTGAGCGCGTAGACGGGCAGGTTCCTGGCGACCCAGCGTGCGGCGCTCTCGATGCCGGCGGCGACGTCGCCGCCGTGCGCCCTGGTCTCACGGGTGATCAGCGCGAAGAAGCGCTCCGAGTCGGTGTCCCCCTGGACCAGTTCCCGGTCCTTCCCCAGTTCCGCGTCGAGATCGTCCAGGCCCTCGATCACCCCGTTGTGCGCGAAGAGCCGCCCGTCCTGCAGGAAGGGATGCGTGTTGCGCACCTCCAGGTCGCCGGTGGAGGCGAACCGGACGTGCGCCAGAAAGGTGGTGGACTCCACCTCCTTGGCCTCCTCGGCGAAGCACCGGTCCTCGTAGGCGGCGATGGGAGCCTTGTGCATGTGCGGGGTTCCGTCGGCGTCGAAGTAGCCCAGCCCGGTCCCGTCGGGGTCGCGGTGACTCTGGTGACTCAGGCTGTCCGGGGCGTCCAGCAGCCAGAAGGTGGCACGCGTACGTTCAGGGGTGCTGCTCAGGCCGAACAGACGGCACATCTCAGGGTCTCCTTCTCCGTCACTTCTGCTCCGGCCGCACCGGCCCGTACCCGACCTGGCGCCGTCAGCCGTGGCGCCGGGGCCTCCCGGCCCCGGCGCCGTGCGCGAACCCACCGGCGTCCTCGGCGGTGTGACGCGGCCGGTCCTGGTCGGAAAGGCGGGGCAGGACCCGGCACAGGTCCTGCAGCAACAGGTCGGCCAGGTCGTTGCTGAAACCGTTACGGACGACGACGCGCAGCACCGCCAGGTCCGTGCGGTTCTTCGGAAAGGTGTAGGCGGGCACCAGCCAGCCGCGCTCGCGCAGCGCGGCGGAGACGTCGAAGACCGTGAAGTTGTCGATCCCCTCCCGTACCCGGAAGGCGAACACCGGAGCCTGGCCGCCGTCGGTGATCAGCTCGAACCGGTCCAGCCTGGCGATCTCCCCGGACAGCCGGATCGCCACGTCCCGGCAGGTCTGCTGGACCCTGCGGTAGCCGTCGAACCCCAACCTCAGGAAGTTGTAGTACTGCGCGACCACCTGGGCGCCGGGGCGGGAGAAGTTCAGCGCGAAGGTCGGCATGTCCCCGCCGAGGTAGTTGACGTGAAAGACCAGGTCGTCGGGGAGCGCCTCGGAGTCGCGCCACAGCGCCCAGCCCACTCCCGGCATCACCAGCCCGAACTTGTGCCCGGAGGTGTTGATCGACGCCACCCTCGGCACCCGGAAATCCCAGTGCAGGTCGGGGTCGAGGAAGGGCGCGATCATCGCGCCGGAGGCGCCGTCCACGTGGATCGGCACGTCGAGCCCGGTACGGGCCTGCAACTCGTCCAGGGCCGCGGCGATGTCGGCGACGGGCTCGTAGCTGCCGTCGTAGGTGGAGCCCAGGATGGCCACGACCCCGATGGTGTTCTCGTCGCACAGCTCGACGGCCGTCTCCGGGCTCAGGTGGTACCGGTCGCCCTCCATCGGCACGTACCGGGGTTCCACGTCGAAGTAGTCGGCGAACTTCTCCCAGCAGATCTGCACGTTGACGCCCATCACCAGGTTGGGCCGCCCGGCCGGCCGTCCCTCGGCCTGACGCCGGTGCCGCCAGCGCCGCTTGAGCGCCAGACCGCCCAGCATCGCCGCCTCACTCGAACCGGTCGTCGAGCAGCCCACCGCGCGATGGGGCTCCTCGGCGTGCCAGAGCCGGGCGAGCATGTCCACGCACCGGATCTCCAGCTCCGCGGTCTGCGGATACTCATCCTTGTCGATCATGTTCTTCTCGGCGCACTCGGCCATCAGCCGCCGCGCCTGCGGCTCCGCCCAGGTGGTGACGAACGTCGCCAGGTTCAGCCGCGCGTTGCCGTCCAGCATCAGCTCGTCGTGCACCAGCTGGTAGGCCGTCTCCGGCTCCATCTCCCCGGCGGGCATGGCGTAGCGCGGGACCCGGACCGGCTCCCGGCTGAAGATCGGGTTGACCTCCAGATCGCGGCTTCCCCGCCCGGTGTGACCGGGCCGCCTCAGTGGCATCGTCCCGCCCCCTTCCCCCGCCGACCAACGCCCTCACCTGGGCTTTCCCCCTAGGCTGGGTACCCGTGCCGCCGCGGTACGACACCAACCGCCGGTGATCCGCCCGGCTCCGTCACCGGTACGGCTGCCACCTGACCGTCTGGTCACGGGCCTTGAAACTGCGCATCCGGTGTTCCCACTGCGACCGGATACCCGGGTTGCTGCGCAGCACGGGCAGGACGCTGGTGACCAGCTTCAGCTCGCGGAGGCGGCGCAGCACCGGAAAACCGCGCCAGCGGGTGACGTCGAAGCCGTAGCCCTCGGCGAGCGACGTGTGCTCGTCGGCGGGGTAGTCCATCCGCAGGCGGCCGACCGCCACCGGGGCGAGGTCCCACTCACGCGGGCCGATCCCGGTGCTGTCGAAGTCGCACAGCACCGGCCCCCTGGGCCCGGCGATGACGTTGCCCATGAACACGTCACCGTGGATGACCCCGGCGGGGAGCGCGTAGTCGAGCGCGGCGAGCCGCTCCTCGACCTCGTCGCACTCGTCCAGCAGGAAGGCGTGGTCGCCCGCGGACAGGTCCTCCGGTTCGGCGAGCCGCTGACGGACCTCGGTCATCGGGGCCCACTCCGGCAGGTCCACCGGCGGGTCCGGCAGCCTGTGCAGGCGTCTGAGCAGGGTGGCCAGCTCGCCTCCGCCGGGGCGCGGGCCCATCTCGGGGGTGTACTTCCACAGCGTGACCAGGTGGCCCTCCACCTGGAGCGGCTGCTCGCAGCCCGGCCAGAGCCGCACCGCGGGGAAGTCGTGGTCGGCCAGCCAGCGGGCGACCCGCACCACGGTCGGCACCCGCGAGCGGGCGGCCGAGGATCCGGCGACGCGCACCACGACGGGCGCCCGGCGCAGGCGGAAGACCGCGTTGTTCGTGAACTTGATCAGCTCGGCGTCACCGGGCGCGAGCCCGGCCCGGTCACAGACCGATGCCAGCAGCGAGTGGAGCCGGTCGCGGGTGAGGCCGCCGGCCTGACCGGCGGCATGATCTGCGGCGTGGTCGGTGGTCATCGTCATGCCGCACGCACCACCGAGATGCGCCGGGCGAGGTCCTGGGCGTCACCGGCGTGCGCCCGCATCATGGCGACCGCCTGCAGCGGCGCGAGACGGTCGGTGATCCGCATCGAGCGGATCTCGGTCGCCAGGGTGACCGCCTCGTTGCCGTTGGCGATCCCGGCGGTCATGTCACCGGCTCTGAGCTGCACCGTCGCCAGAGCGGTCAGCTCGAAGGCCCTGCTCCTGGCCATGCTCAGATCGCGCTGCCCGAGCGCGTCGGCGAGGAAGCGCTCGGCGATGCCGAGGTGGCTGTCTAGGTGGGTCTCGGCGAGGTCGGCGTGCACCATGCCGCTCGTGGCGTCGAGGTCGGCGGCGCCGAAGAAGCTCACCCAGGCCGGAGACTCGCGGTCACGGGCGCGAGCCAACTCGTCGGCCGCCCGGTTGATCGATTTGAGCGCGAGATCGCTGTCGCCCAGCAGGGCGTAGGCCCACGCCTCGTTGGCGAAGAGCATCGCCACGGTCCGCTCGCAGCTGGCGTCCTGCGCGCAGATCTGTCCGAGCTGGAAGAACCGCAGCGCGTCCAGGATTCGGTCGCAGTGCAGGTGGACGCGGCCCATCCGGTACAGGACGTTGGCCGCCAGCGAGGAGTTCCTCGCGTGTTTGGCCTGTTCGAGCGCGCGGGCCAGGTGACTTCTGGCCGAGCCGTACAGGCCGACGTCGAAGGAGGTCCAGCCCGCGAGGTTGTGCTGGTCGGCCAGCGCCTGGTGCAGGCGGAGGGTGACCGACTCCGGGCATGAGGCCCGCAGCAGCCGCTGTGACCAGGCCAGCTGTGCCACCACCGCGTCGCGGCAGACCCCGCCCCCGTGCCGGTAGTCCAGGGCGCGCAGCGTGCGGGTCACCGTCTCGATCTGCTCGACGTCGGCCATGCCGATGCGGTGCGGGACGGGGGTCTCCGTGGGCGTGACCGGCTCGGTCCACTCTTCCGCGTCCCCGGATGCCGCGCCGATGGTCACCTGCGCGGCGTGCGCGAGCAGGCGGCGCACCTGCTCGTCCTCGCTGGAGTCGTCGCGCTGGTCGGCCGCCGCCGCCGGGGCCAGTGTCGTGCAGGAGGCGTCGTAGGCCAGACCCATGTAGCCACGGGGAATCCCCAGACCGTCGGCGATCCGGCCCAGCACGTCGTACGCCATCACCTGGCGGCCCTTGAGGATCTCGGATATCTCCGACTGGGACTGCGCGGTGAGGGCGGCGATGTGACGCTGTGAGACGCCGATCCGCTGCAGTAACCGGTATACGGTGGCCATGTCGCGGGCGGCCAGAGCCTGTCGCATCTGCGGGCGTTCCCAGAGTGCGGGATCGACTTCCCGCGCGTTCGCGTTGCTGACGTTCATCCCGATCTTCCCACGGCGGAGTTCCCTTGCCGCCAAGGTAACCAGCGATGCGGCGTCGCCGGAGCCGTATCGGTGCGACCGATCACCCAAGGTGATCGGCTCGGCCTATCACCCGACCGATCTGCGGACAGTATTGGTCCTGCGACTCTCCGTATATCGGCCTTGTCCCTCAGGATGGGGGATTCAGACCAGCGAGCGCGATCCCGCGGCCCTGGTGTCCTACTCGATAGGAGCAACGATGCTCACCGAGCACGCTCCAGCTCTGGAGGTCGGCGTGCGCGGCAGGCACCGCGGACGCTTTCGAGTGACCGCCTGGTGTCTCCCCCCGGGCAACGCCGCCCGCCGGGCCCGCAAGCTGCTGCACGACCTGCTGTCCCGGCCGCCCTTCGCCCCCGACGACGTCGCCGACCTGGAGGTCGTGGTGACCGAGCTCGCCACGAACGCCGGCAGTTACGCCCCCGGCCCCTACGAGCTGCGCGTCCTGCACGACCGCGACCTGCCGATCAGGGCCGAGGTGGCCGACGCCGGCGGCGGGGTCCCGCTGATCGAACGTCTGCTGCGTCGCCCGTTCACGCTCCCCGGCCACCTGGACGAGCTGTCACTCGGCGGACGGGGCCTGCGGATCGTCGAGGAGTTCACCTCCGGGCGCTGCGGGGCGCGCTGGACCCGGCTGTGCGGCACCGGGCAGATCGGAACCGGCGTCTGGTTCGACCTTCCGGCGCACCGCCCCCGGATGTGAACGCACCCGACGGGGCATGAGACCGGTTCACCGCCCGGACCTCGCCCTCAGCAGCGCGGACAGGCGCTCCACCTCAGGGTGATCGGGCCTGAGGGCGAGGTGCTTGACGCGCAGCGCGTCCCGGTAGCGTCGCCCCGCCTCCTCCGGACGGCCCTGAAGATCGTCCAGGTGTGCCAGATTCACCTGGCACACCGCCACCTCGTAGTGATCGGCGCCCAGGCGCTCAACGAAGATGTCCAGGGCCCGGCTCAGCGCCTCCTCCGCCGTCGCGAGCCTGCCCTGGTTCGCGAGTACCGCGCCGAGCACCGCCAGGTCCGCCGCGACCTGGTCGTGACGGGAACCGAGCACCCCGCGCCGGATCTCGATCGCGGCTCGCGCGTGGTGCTCTCCCGCGGGATCGTCGTCACCTCGGGCATGCGCGAGCCCCGCGAGATTGTGCAGAACGTCGGCGCGTGCCAGGGGGTCGTCCACCTCGTGCCGCTCCAGGCAGGCCAGCGCTCCGCGGTAGTGGGTCTCGGCCTCGCCGTAGCGGCCGAGTTCCTTGCAGAGCACCCCCAGGGCCAGCCGCACCGCCGCGCCCCGCGGCCGGTCCGCCTCGTCCACCAGCTCGAACGCCCGGCGCAGGTGCGCCTCCGCGGTGGTGTGCCGGGCCTGCCTGCGCTCGATGTCACCCATCCGGATCAGCGCGTCGGCGAGTGATGCGTCGCGTCCGCCCCCGGCGGGCGCCGAGGCCAGCGACTCCACAGCCCGCCGGGCCCACTCGTGTGCCTGCGGGTAGCGGGTGAGCCCGTGCCAGAGTGACGCCAGATCCACCAGAAGCGCGGCATGTCCGGTGAGATCCACCTGGCCCGCCACCTCACCCGCCCGCCGCGCCCACCGCTCACCCTCGGCGTACCAGCCGCGCCTTCGGCAGTACGCACCGCGCAGCAGGCACCGGCGGATCACCTTGATCCGATGACGGCGGACGACTCGTTCGAACACCGTCAGGCAGACGGCTCACAGTGATTGGCGATGCGGATGGCCTCCGCGGTGGCGCTGCCGGTCTGCAGCACGAGGAGGACGGGTACCGCCGCCGTGAGGATCAGCGCGTACAGGCGTGCGATCTTTCGCATTGCCACTCCTTCTTTCCGGAGAATCAGGACGTCCTCATCGTGATCCCGGACGCTTGTGGCCCGCTTGGAGTCGACTGGCGCACCCGGCGCCGGAGGAACCGTCCTGCCCGCCTCCCCCTTTCGCCCGTTCGAGCGCACCGCACCGGTTTTCCCACGGACCGTCGCGGCGGATTCGTTGTTGTGCCGGACTCCGTGGGAGTGTTGCGGCTTATGAGTAGGTCGTTGAAGATGACACACATCCTGCTGGTGGCCGCGTTCGCCGCCGGCCTTTCCGCCTGTTCGGCGGCGGACGGCTCGTCCGCCTCCTCCACCGCTCCGGCCGTCTCCGCCTCTCCCTCCGGCCCCGAGAGCACCCCCACCCCTGCTCCTGCCGTCACCGTCACCGTCACCGCGGAGCCCTCGTCTCCGGCCGGCTCGACCGACTCCCCCGCCGAGCTCGCGGTGGACGAGCCGGGCGACGGCGCCGGGGACACCGGACCCGCCGTCTACCTGCTCGGACCACTCGGCACGAGTCCGGGACAGCCGGGCTGGATCACCGTGCAGACCGGTGACGGCGATGTGCAGTCGGTCATGCTCAGCCCGGACGCGGTGGTGCTCGACGCGCGGGGAACGATCTGCGACACGGGCAAGGTCCCGCACAGGTGCACCGCGGCACAACTGGAGAGGGCGCTCAACGCGCGAAAGCCCCTGAACGCCAAGGTGACGCTCCAGGGCGAGGTGGCGGTAAAGATCGAGGCGACCACCGGGAAGTGATCGGGTCCGGCGGATCCACGCATTCGGCTACGTGGATCCGCCGGTCGGCCGCGGTGAGGTGCGGGTCAGCCCACCGTGCAGGGTGTGCCGTTCAGGGTGAACTCGGTCGGCCTGGGGTTGGCGCCGGTGTAGGTGCCGTTGAACCCGATGCCGGTCGAGGCGCCGGGCGCGATGCTCGCGTTCCACGACAGGTTCGTCGCGGCGACGGCGGCGCCCGACTGCGACCAGGTCGCCGACCAGGCGGGCAGGGTGACCTTCTGGTTGCCGGGGAAGGTGAACCGCAGCGTCCAGCCGTTGACGGCCGAGGTGCCGGTGTTGGCGATGGTCAGGTTGGCGCTGAAGCCACCTCCCCAGTCGTTGACCGTGTAGGTGACCTTGCAGGTGCCGCCCTCGCCGCCACCGCCGCCCGTGGTCGCGGTCACCGTGGCCGAGCGGGCCGAGCGGTTGCCCGCCGCGTCACGCGCGTACACCGCGAACGTGTAGGCGGTGCTCGCCGACAACCCGGTGACGGCTGCCGAGTTGGTCGTCGGCGTCGCCACCGTGGTCTCGGTCGTGCCCTGCACCCGCACCACGTCGTAGCCCGTCACGCCGACGTTGTCGCCGGACGCCGTCCACGACAGGTTCACCGACGACGAGGTCACGTTCGACACCGTCGGGGTGCCCGGCGCCGTCGGCGGGCTGGTGTCCACGGCGGACTCGTAGGTCAGCCCGTAGCCGTAGGGGAAGAGCGGGGTCTTGCCGTCCCCGTCGTTGATCGGCTGCTGGCCGGCGCTGTTCATCCAGGTCACCGGGAGCCTGCCGGTGGGCTGGGTGAGGCCGAAGAGCACGTCGGCGACGCCCTGCCCCTCGGTGCCCGGCAGCCAGGAGGCCACCAGTGCGTTCCACCCGGAGAGCTGGGAGGAGATGTCCAGCGGGCGGCCGGAGACCAGGACCACGATCACCGGCACACCGGAGGCGCGCAGCGTGTTGATGGTGTTCAGGTCCGCGCTGTCCAGCCCCATGGCTCCGGTGCGGTCTCCCTGACCTTCCGCGTACGGGGTCTCGCCCACCACCGCGATCGCCGCCCGGTAGGAGGAGTCGATGCCGCCGCCGGTCTGGTTGTAGGTCACCGTCGTGGAGGATCCGACGGTGTTGCGGATCCCCTGCAGGATAGTGGTGCCGGGAGTGATGTTCCCCGACGAGCCCTGCCAGGAGATCGTCCAGCCGCCGCTCTGGTAGCCGATGTTGTCGGCGCTCCTGCCCGCGACGAAGATCTTGCCGCCGCCGGTGGCCAGCGGCAGGACGTTCCCGCCGTTCTTCAGCACCACCTGCGACCTCGCCACCGCCTGGCGGGCCAGGGCGCGATGCGCGCCGCTGCCCACGGTCGAGGTGTAGGTCCGGTCGGCCAGTGGCTTCTCGAAGAGTCCCAGCTCGAACTTCTTGGTCAGGATGCGCCTCGTGGCGTCGTCGATGCGGGACAGCGGCACCCGCCCCGCCTGCACCTCGGCGCGGAGCAGGTCGATGAACTGCCGCCAGGCCTCGGGCTCCATCACCATGTCGATGCCGGCGTTGATCGCGGTTCGCACGTCGACGGCGGAGAGCCCGAGGGCGCCGTCGATCTGGTCGACGCCGTTCCAGTCGGAGACGACGAAGCCGGTGAAGCCCAACTCGCCCTTGAGCACCGAGGTGACCAGATACTGGTTCCCGTGCAGCCTGCTGCCGTTCCAGCTGCTGAACGAGACCATCACCGAACCCACCCCGCGGTCCACCGCGGCCCTGAACGGCGGCAGGTGGACCGCCCGCAGCTCGGTCTCGGTCAGCTGCGTGTCGCCCTGGTCGACGCCGTTCGCGGTGCCTCCGTCGCCGACATAGTGCTTGGCGGTGGCCAGCACCGAGGCCGGCCCGTTCAGCGCCGCGCCCTGCGTGCCCGTGATGAAGCTCGTCATCGACGAAGGGATCTCCGGCAGTTCCCCGAAGGACTCGTAGGTGCGGCCCCAACGGTCGTTGCGCGCCACGCACACGCAGGGGGCGAAGTTCCAGTCGACGCCCGTCCCGGTGACCTCCTCGGCGACCGCCCGGCCGATCTGCTGCACCAGGGCGGGATCCCGGGTGGCGCCGAGCCCGATGTTGTGCGGGAAGATCGTCGCGCCGACCACGTTGTTGTGGCCGTGCACCGCGTCCACGCCGTAGATCATGGGGATGCCCAGCGGCGTCGCGAGGGCGGCGTTCTGGTAGCCGTCGTACATGTTCGCCCAGGAGGTGGCGTTGTTGGGCGAGGGCGCCGAACCGCCGCCGGACAGCACCGAGCCGAGCCGGTAGGTGGTGACGTCGGAGTTGCCGACCGAGCCGCGTTCCGCCTGGGTCATCTGGCCGATCTTCTCATCCAGCGTCATCCGCGAGAGGAGGTCGGCGACCCTGGTCGCCACCGGCAGGCCGGGATCCTGGTAGGGATTCACGGCCGTCGTCGCCGTCGCCGTCGCCGGGACGGATATCCCGGCCGCCAGCAGCAGTGCGGCGAGCCCGACGCGGAGACGGCGGCCCGGCCGGCCCGGCCGGTCGGTCAGGAGGGAGGTGCGCACATCAGGCCCCTTCGGGGAGTTCTTCCGGAAAAGCGGGTCGGACGGTGCAGGGCGGCGCGATGGCCGACGAGCCGGCGGCACGGCTTGCACAGGCCGTTGTGGGAGCGCTCCCACATCTCGCACCATAGAATGCGGCCTCCCGGGGGCCAAGGGAGCTCCACCTCCTCACCGGCCTGCCGTCCCGACATTCACCGGGCCACCTGGACGGACTCGCCCCGGCCCGCCCGCCGCCCGGTGAAAATTTCACCTCGGCCCAAGCCGCACAGGTCCTCGGCGGTTCCCGGCGGATCGCCGTACCGCTGATCTGCTAGAACGGTGTTCATGCCGCAAACCCGCCGGCAGGCGGGCACCACAGAGGGCACGCAGAGGTCGCGTAGATGTTGAAGCTGGACCGGTTGGTGAACGTTCTCGGTGGCTACGGGGCTCGGCTGTGCTGCGCTCCGGCGTCGCGGGACGTCGAGCTGCGCAGCGTGGTGGTGCATGATCCGACCGACACCCGCCCCGCGACCGGTGACGTGTTCCTGGCGGTGGGCGTGGAGTCGGCGTCCGACGCCGTACGCCTGGCACGGGCGGCACGGGCCGTCACGGTGCTGGTGCACGGGAACCCTCCCCTCAACGAGAGCGCGCTGGAACAGGCTCGTGCCGGTGGGATCGCCGTGCTGCTCGTCGAACCGGCGGTGTCCTGGAGCCAGCTCCTCGGCGTGGTGTACGGCCTGGTGCTCGAAGGCAGCCAGGCCGGGCGGGGGCCGAACGATCTGCTGGCCTTCGCGGACACGCTCGCGGCCGAACTCGGCTACGCGGTGACGATCGAGGACCAGATGTCGCGGGTCCTGGCCTACTCCGGCTCGCAGCAGACCGCCGATCCGGCACGGCTGGAGACGATCCTGGGCAGGCGGGTGCCGGACGCCATGCGCCGGCTGTTCGAGCGGGAGGGCGTCTTCGCCCATCTGGCGACCTCCGACGAGCCGCTGTTCGTCGACCCCTCACCGGCACACGGCCTCAGAGGCCGCATGGTGGTCGCGGTGCGGGCGGGGCGCGAGCTGCTGGGATCGATCTGGGTCGAGTGCGAGAGCCCGCTGCCCGACACCCGCCGGACCATCCTGGAGGACGGGGCGCGGGCGGTCGCACTGCACCTGCTGCGTTCCCGGGTCAGCGCGGACCTGGAGCGTCAGGTGGAGTCCGATCTCGTCATCCAGCTGCTGGAGGGAACCGCCGACGCGGCCGCGGTGATCAGCAGGCTCGGCCTGCCCCGGGAGCGGTTCCGGGTGATCGCGCTCCAGGCGCACATCGCCGAGGAGCGGCATGCCGCGATCCTGCTGGCCTTCGAACGCGCGACCACCGGTTTCGGCTGGTCGCGGCCGGGACGGAGCGCACTGTTCGGCAACACCCTGTACACGGTGCTGCCCTGCGACAACGACGCCACGCCCGTCCTGGACTGGCTCACCGCGATCGCGAACGTGCTGCCGCGGCGGGTCACCGTGCTCGCCGGTGTCGGCGGCCCGGCGGGGCCCACCCAGCTGGCCGCGAGCAGGCAGGAGGCCGACGAGAGCCTCGCCCTCCGGGCGGTGCGGCCCGCCGGCGCCCCGGCGGTCGTCTACGACGAGGCGTGGGACGAGATCCTGCTGCAACGCCTCCGGTCCGCCGCCTCGGCGGGGCGTACCCCCGCCCGCGGGCCGGTCGCCGAGCTGACCCGGCATGACTCCGAGCACGGCACGCAGTACATCGCGACGTTGCGCGCGTGGCTGGAGGCGCAGGGCGATCTGGCCGTCGCCGCCGGCCGCCTCAGTGTCCACCCGAACACCGTCCGTTACCGGCTGCGGAAGATGGCCGAGATCACGAACCTCCAGCTCGAACTACCGGAGAAGCGACTGGCGATGATCATCGCGCTGGCCGTCGGCCGGGCCTAGCCTCGCGGGGCGGAGGAGGGAGCCGCGGTGGGCGCCAGATCCGGGGCCCAGCTCCCGGCGCTTGTCACCGCACGACAAAACACATCATTGTGCTTGTCCGAAACGCACACACCGTTCTCTGTCCATGCCAGCGATGCTCGAAACAGGCAATGAATATCAGAGCGGAGAAAATGGTCATGGGCATCGACGGTGGGCCGCGTACGGCAGTGGTGATCGGCGCCGGCGTGGTGGGGTTGTCCACCGCCTGGTTCCTGCAGGAGCGCGGCGTGGAGGTCACGGTCGTCGACCGGGACGACGTGGCCGCGGGCGCGTCGTGGGGCAACGCGGGCTGGCTCTCCCCTGGGCTGGCCATCCCGCTGAACGAGCCCGGCATCCTCCGCTACGGCCTGCGCTCCCTGCTCGACCCGAGCGCCCCGCTGCACATACCGGCCACCCCCGACCCGGCGCTGCTGTCGTTCCTCACCCGGTTCGCCATGAACTGCAGCTGGAAGTCCTGGGGCCGTGCCGTACGGGCCAACCTCCCGTTCAACGAGGAGTGCCTGGAGGCGTTCGACGTGCTCACCGCGAACGGCGTCGAGGCCCCCACGGTCGAGGCCCCGATCATGGCCGCCTTCGAGACCCCGCGGCAGGCGGTGGCGCTCCTGCACGAGCTCCAGCGCATCAACGAGTCCGGCCTGGAGATCAAGTACAGCGCGTTCGAGGGTGACGATCTCGGCAGGCAGGCGCCGCAGCTCTCCTCGCGCGCGCGGGCCGGGATCCGGCTGGACGGGCAGCGCTACGTCGACCCCGGAGAGTTCACCCGGTCTCTCGCCCGCTCCGTCGTCGCCCGGGGCGCCACGATCCGGTCCGGCTTCCGGGTGATCGACGTCTACTCCCACTCCGGCGGGATCGCCGTCCGGTCGAGTGACGGGGACTCCGTCAGCGCCGACGCCGTCGTGCTGGCCACCGGCGCCTGGCTGAACCAGCTCGGCGCCTCCTGGGGCGTCCGGGTGCCGGTACGTGCCGGACGCGGTTACTCGTTCACCGTGCCGACGGACGAGCCCGTGCCCGGGCCGATCTACCTGCCCGCCGTGCGGGTGGCCTGCACGCCCTACCAGGGCAAGCTGCGCGTCGCCGGCACGATGGAGTTCCGGGACGCCGACGCCCCCCTGTACCAGAGGCGCGTCGACGCGATCATCGCGTCCGCCCGGCCGCTGCTCAGCGGCGTCTCCTGGGAGGAGCGCACCGACACCTGGGTCGGTCCGCGCCCCGTCACCCCCGACGGCAGGCCGCTGATCGGCGCCACCCGCGCCCCCGGCAGGTACGTCGCCGGTGGCCACGGCATGTGGGGATTCACCCACGGGCCGGTCACCGGTCGCATGCTGGCCGAGCAGATCACCACCGGAAAGCAGCCCGTGGCCCTACGGGACTTCGACCCCGTCCGCTGAGGCGGGACGGTGCGGCCCGCGGGCGGTGATCAGGACGCTGCCCGAGGGGATCGTGGCCCAGTCGGCGATGCCGTCGCGGATCCAGGCCACGGTCCCCGCGCCGTACTCGGCCGCCAGCTCCGCGCGATGGGCGTCGAGCCGCTCCAGGATCCGCCGGTAGAACGGCTCGGTGTGCTCGGTGAGGTCCTCGACGGCGTCGACACCGAGACCGGCCGCGCGCAGGATCTCCAGGTACACCCCGGCCTGCTCGATGGAGTGGACCTGGAACATCTCGAAGTACGTCGCCAGCCGAGGCCGCAGGTCGTCGGTGACGGGAACGTGCAGGCACGGGGCCTCCACCACCAACCGGCCACCGGGCCGCAGCACCCGGACGAGCTCGGCGAAGAGCGGCTCCGGCGCGAAGTGCGGCGTCGACTCGAAGACCAGTACCGCGTCGAACGCACCGTCGGGGTAGGGCATGGCCAGCGCGTCGCACCGCTCGAAGGAGACCAGCGGCTCCACGCCCCGCTCGCGCGCCCACGCCCTCCCCCGTTCCAGCGCCCGCTCGTCGACGTCGATCGCCGTCACCCGCGCCCCGGTGCGCTCCGCCACCGTCACCGCGGGACGCCCGTTCCCACAGCCCACGTCCAGCACCAGCTCACCGGCCCGCGCGTCCAGGCGGTCGACCACGACCCCGGTCAGCCGGTCGGTGGCCTCCTCGATCGGCGTGTCGTCGTCGGGTCCCGACCAGTAGCCGTAGTGCAGGTCGAGCCCGCCGACCTTCTCCGTCAATGAGGCCAGGTAGTCGTAGGAACCCGTCGTGGGATACGGCGTGCTGGGCATCTTTCCTCCGTACGCTGATTCGGCTCACCGGCTACCAGGACACCGGCAGTGATTCGAGGCTGTAGGCCGCGTTCATCGGGGTGAACCGGAGCTCCTCGAACGGGACGTCCAGCCGCAGGCCGGGGAAGCGGTTCAGCAGGCGGGGAACGCAGACCCGTAGTTCCAGCCTGGCCAGCTCGGCGCCCAGGCAGTAACGGGCGCCGTGCCCGAAGGCGAGATGGGGCAGCGGCTCGCGGGTGATGTCGAACCGGTCGGCGTCGAGCCCCAGGACGGCGTCACGGTTGGCCGACGGCAGGGAGCACAGGACGTACTCCCCCGCCCGGATCTCCTGGCCGCCGACCGTGACGTCCTCCTCGGCGGTGAAGACCTTGCCGAAGGAGACCACCGACAGATGGCGGAGCATCTCCTCGACCGCGCGGTCCACATCGGCCGAACCGGCGCGCAGCGCCGCGGCCTGGCCGGGGTGGCGCAGCAGGAGCAGGGCTCCCAGCCCGATCGTGCCGGCCGTCGTCGCGTACCCCGCGAGCAGCAACTGGGCGGCGATCCCGGCCAGCTCGGCGTCGGAGAGATCCGCGCCGTACGACGAGATCAGCCTGCCGACAAGGCCGTCGCCGTCGCCGGGATCGCGGCGGCACCGGGAGACGAACGCGCTCAGGTAGGTGTCCAGCTCGGCGAAGGCGACCGCCTGCTCCAGCGGCCTCGGGGTGAAGTCGAGGAGGACGTCGGCATTGCGCCGCAGCCCCTCCCGGTCGGGCTCGGGGATCCCGAGGAGTTCGAGGAAGATCCGTGCCGGGACCGGGAGCGCGAAGTCCGCGATCAGGTCGGCGCCAGGCCCGGAACGGCACATCGCCGCCATCCGCTCGTCGGCCACGGCCTCGACGCGCGGGCGCAGCGCCCGCAGCCGGCGGGCCCCGAACTCCGCGTTGAGCATCCGCCGGAGGCGCGCGTGCTCGCGGGGGGCGTACGTCGAGAAGAAGCCGGGGCGCGGCGGCGGGAACCCTCCCGGAGGCTCCGGCGGCGGGATCGGGCCGTCGACCGCCGCCCTGGAGCTGAATCGCCACTGGTCCGCGACCACGCGGCGGGCGTCGGCGTAGCGGGTGACCATCCACGCGCTCGCCCCGGTCGAGAGGGTGACCCGGACCACCGGCTCCTCGGCCCGCAACCGGGCGAACTCCTCGGCCGGGTCGAGGGGGCAGACGCTGGAGCGGCGGACGAAGAGCGGCACCGGCGGGCCGTCGTCGATCACGGCGGTCACGCGTGCGGGGAGGGGGAGAGCGGGTCGTCGCGGTGCCGCACACCGATGTCGCCGAGGCGGGTCACGATGTCGGTGACGAGTGCCGCCTCCGCGTCCACCGGATAGAAGTGGTCCCCGGGGAAGGTCAGCAGCTCGAACCCCGCGGACGCGACGCGGTTCCAGGCGCGCATCTCGTCGTGGCTCACGCGCCGGTCGTCCGCCCCCAGGTAGGCGGTGATCGGAGCGGCGATCCTCGGGGTGGCGGCGGGCCGGTAGGCGTGCAGCAGGTCGTGGTCCGCCCGCAACGCGATCATCGCCAGGTCCATCAGCTCGGGGAAGCGCAGCAGCGCCGGATCCGCGGCCGCGGCCTGCTCGGCGAGTTGCTCGTCACCGATGGGAATCCGCCGCGCGTCGCTCGCGCACAGGTGCGGCGCCGCGTGCGCGGACACCAGCAGCGACGCCGGGGAGATCCCGTGCTCCCCGGCGAGCCTGACTGCGACCTCGTACGCGACCACGGCGCCCATGCTGTGCCCGAACAGGACGAGCGGGCGGTCGGCCATGGGGAGGAGCACCTGGCAGACATGGTCGACGAGGGGCTCCATCCGGTCGATCGGCCGCTCGTTGATGCGGTTCTGCCTGCCCGGGTAGCACACGGCGGACAGCTCGATGTCCTCGGGCAGGTGGTCCTGCCATCCCCGGTAGAAACTCGGCGACCCCCCGGCGTGGGGAAAGCAGACCAGGCGCAGCCGAGGCTCGGCGAGCACCTGCCGCCGGCGCAGCCACATGCACTGATCCGCCGGGATCGTCTCGGTCATGAAAGATCACTCCTTTCGAGAACCGGGCGCGGACCGCCCGCCCCGGTCTCTCCCTCGCCGTCCGCCCACGTCACGGCGAGTGCCTTCGCCAGGCCCTCGATCGTCGGAGCGACGAACAGTGCCTTGACCGGAAGCTGAACCCCGAATCGCTCCTTGCAGCGCTGGACCACCTGCAGCGCGCTCAGCGAGTGCCCGCCCAGGAGGAAGAAGTCGTCGCGCCTCCCGATCGTGTCGACGCCGAGCACGTCCTGCCAGACGGCCAGCAGCTCCAGCTCGCGAGGACTCCACTCGTCGGTGCCACCGGCGGGTGGCGCGGCGGGGTGGCGCGGGCGAGGAGGTCGTGACCGGGCGGCGGGCACGGCGGGGCGCCGCGCGGCCTGCCCCGCGCTCCCCGGCGGCTGGGCGGAGACGACCACCTGTCCCAGGGGAAGGGCCGCCAGGCACCTCTCGAAGGCCTCGACTCCCTCCTCGGGGCTCAACCCGCCGCTCAGCCCCTCACCGGTGAGCTCACGGTGGCGCCGTTCCATGTCACGGGCCATTCCCACCCCGTTCCAGCGGTCCCAGTTGATCGACAGCACCGGCAGGCCGTCACGCCGCGCGCAGAGGGCGAACGTGTCGAGGAAGGCGTTGGCCGCCCCGTAGCAGGTGAGCCCGGGAACCCCGGAGAACGAGGCCAGCGAGGAGAACAGCGCGACGAAGTCGGGAAGCGCGCCGACCTCCCGCAGGACGGAGACCAGGGTGGAGGTCCCCTCGGTCTTGGCCCGCAACGCGGTGGCGACGTCGTCCTCGGTCAGGAACTCCGCCATGCCGCCCCCCGGCACACCGGCGGCGTGGATCACTCCGTGGATCTCGCCGAACCGCGACCGCGTCTCGTCGAGAACCTCCCCGAGGCGCCGGGCGTCGGCGACGTCCGCGCCGCGTACCAGGACCTCGTCTCCCCGGCCCGCGAGGAGAGCCGTCACCGCCTCGCCCTCCCGGCTTCCGGGCCCGTGCGGCGGGAACTCCCCGGATGCTCCGCGCCCGATCAGGACGAGCCGTGCCGAGTACGTGTCCGCGAGGTGCCCGGCCAGCCGCAGCCCGATCCCGCTCGTCCCCCCGGTGATCACGTAGGTTCCGCCCCGGCGTATCCGGGGGCCCGTTCCCGGTGTCACCCGCAGCGGCTCGAAGTGGCGCAGCCAGCGGTGTCCTGCCCGCAGGCCGATCGGGTCCTCGCCCGGATCCCCGCCCGGATCCTCGCGGGAAGGGCGGCAGAGCTCGGCGAGGAGCTCCGTGGCCCGGGTTCCGTGCTCCTTTCCGTCACCGGGATCCAGGTCCACGAGCCGGATGCGCGCGTCGGCCAGCTCGTGGCGGAGCGGCCCCGCGGCTCCGATCGTGAGGGCCGCGCGCGGGTCGAGCCGCTCGCCTCCGGTGATCTCCAGGGCACCCCTGGTGACCAGGGAGAGATCGGCCCGCGGCCGGCCGCTCAGGGCACGGGCCAGGCCGACGACGTGGCCCAGCGGCGGGCAGGTCCGCGAGAGCGGCGGCGATCCCCAGAGGCAGACGATCCGCAGCGGTCCGGCCGCGTCGGCCTCCACCGTCTTCAGGAGCCTTTCGTAGTCCTCCCCGCACCCGGGGTCGATCGTGATCCGGTCCGGGGCCGCGCGCTGGAACGCGCGTCCCGGGGTGACGACGACCGTGGTGGCCCCGTACTCCGCCAGCTTCACGATGATCGCCTCGGCGAGGGGCGAGGAGTCGGAGAGCAGGATCCAGCGGTGCTCCCGCACCGCCGTCCCCGGATCCGCCGGCACCTCCACGGCCCGTTTCCAGGTGACCCCGTACAGGCCCTCGGGTGAGCGTTCCGCACCGGAGAGGGCGGCGGGCTCTGTGGCGCGCACCGGGTCCGGCGGGCGGGTGACGGTGGGCGCGAAGGGATAGGGCACCGCGGGCAGCCGGAGCCGCCGTTCCGGCCAGCGCGAGGGCAGGTCGACCTCGACGCCCGCCTCCCACAACCGGCCCAGCGCGCGGAGCAGGACCTCCCTGTCGGCCCGCTCCTCCATCGGGTGGCGGGTGACGTTGACGACCACGGAGTCCGTGCTCGCCCGTACCCGGACCGGCGTGCTCAGCGTCGTGCCGGGACCCACCTCGACGAGGATCTTCGGCCCGTCGGCCAGGACGTGGTCGAGTGCGGCGTCGAACCTGACCGTCGCCCGCAGATGGGTCACCCAGTACTCAGGGTCGGCGAAGTCGGCGTCGTCGGTCCCCGTCACAGCTGAGATCAGGCGCATCGAGGGGGCACGCAGCGCGATCCCGGCGAGGAAGCCGCGAAACTCCCCGAGTACGGGGTCGACCAGGGCCGAATGCGCGGCGGTGCCGAGCGGCAGGAGGCGGCCGGTGATCCCGCGCCGGTCCAGCAGCTCCCTGACCTCGGCGATGTAGGCGGCGGGGCCGGCGAGCACGCAGGACGCCGGGCCGTTGACCACCGACAGGCACACTCCCTCTCCGAGGAAGGGCTCGACCTCCCGCTCGGAGGCCGGAACCGCCAGCATCGCCCCGTCGTGCAGCGAGGCCAGCAGCTCGCCGCGTTTGGACACGACGGCGAGGGCGTCGCGCAGCGACATGACGCCCGCGACGCAGGCCGCCGCGTACTCACCGAGGCTGTGCCCCATCAGCAGGGAGGGGATCACCCCTTGGGACATGAGGAGCCGGGCGAGCGCGATCTCCATGACGAACACGGCGGGCAGCTCCAGGGAGGGGTCGCTCTCCCCGTCCGGGACGGCGACCGGCATCGCGCCGGGCCCGTCCGCCCACAGGGCACCCAACCGCCCGGCGGCGGAGCGGTCCGGCAGCAGGTCCAGGCACTCGTCCACGGCCGCGCGGAAGACCGGCTCCTCGTGGTAGAGCTCGCGCCCCATCCCGGGATACCGCGTTCCGCCACCGGGGAACATGAACACCACGTCGGCGTTGCCCGCACGGACGGCGGAGGCGGTTCCGCCGGCCGCGCGCCCGCGCAGCTCCGCCATGGCGTGGGAGCGGTCGCGGAAGACTCCGGCATGGCGGAAGGGGAGATGGCGGCGGCCGACCGCGAGGGTACGGGCGAGGTCGGCGAACTCGGGATCGGAGACGTCACCGAGGGCGTCCGCGCAGGCTCCGGCCATCTCGGCGAGGGCCGTCTCGTCACGCGCGGACAGCGCGACGAGCTGCCACGGAGGGGCCGGGGCGGTGGGCGGGCGCGGCGGCGGCTCCTCAAGGATCACGTGGGCGTTGGTGCCACCGATACCGAAGGAGCTGACGGCCGCCCGGCGGGGGACATCCGTGAGCGGCCAGTCCTCCTCCGCCGCCGCGAGACGGAACGGGCTCGTCTCGAAGTCGATCTCAGGGTTGGGGTGCGGTGAGACGACGGGGCTGGGCGGGATCCGGCCGTGCTGGACCATCAGCGCGGCCTTGATGAAACCGGCCACTCCGGCTGCCGCGTCGGTGTGCCCGATGTTCGATTTCACCGAGCCCAGCCGGCAGTATCCACGCCCGGTCGCCCCCGCCGCCCGGTAGGCCCGGGTCAGCGCGGTGACCTCCACCGCGTCTCCGAGCGCCGTGGCCGTTCCGTGGGCCTCGACGTAGGCGACGGTGTCCGGGTCGACACCGGAGACCGCGAGCGCGGCCTCCACCGCGGCCTGCTGGCCGCGGACGCCGGGTGCCGCGTAGCTGAGCTTGTCCGAACCGTCGTTGGTGACCGCGCTTCCGGTGACCACCGCGTAGACGCGGTCGCCGTCGGCCAGGGCGTCCCCGAGCCTGCGCAGCACCACGATCCCGAGGCCGTCCGCGGGGACGAACCCCGACGCGTCCCGGTCGAAGGACCGGACATGGCCGTCGGCGGACCAGACGCCGCCCTCCTGGTGCAGGTAGCCCTGCCTGCGCAGCGGCGTCCAGGAGACCCCGCCGGCCAGGGCCATGTCACAGTCGTGGGTGATGAGCGCCCGGCAGGCGAGGTGGATCGCGACGAGCGAGGTGGAGCAGGCGGCCTGCACGGTGATGCTCGGCCCGGTCAGGCCGAGCTTGTAGGAGGCCCGGGTGGAGAGGAAGTCCTTGTCGTCGGCGGCCGCCAGGAGGTCCGCGGAGGTGCCGAGAAAGGCCCCGCGGTCCCTGTCCCGGTGCGTGCCGAGGGTCTGCCCCGCGTAGACGCCGATGGTGCCGGGGAAGTGGTCGGGCGCGTGGCCGGTGTCGTCCAGGGCGTGCCAGGCGGCTTCGAGGAACATGCGTTGCTGCGGGTCCATGAGGGCCGCCTCGCGCGCCGAGTAGCCGAAGAAGGAGGCGTCGAACCGGTCGGCGTCCCAGAGGATGCCACCGGCGGGAACGAGCTCGGGATCGGCGAGGCGCGCCTCGCTCGCCCCGCCCTCCCGCAGCTCGTCCGGGGTGAGCTCGGAGATGCCCCGGCGGCCCTCGGCGATGAGGCGCCAGTATTCGGCGACGTCGCGCGCGCCGGGAAAGCGGCAGGCGATGCCGACGACCGCGATGTCGGCGCCCGAGACGCCGACACCCGCGATGTCGGCGCCGTCCGCGTTCGTCGGTTTCAACTCTGTCGTCCTTTCCAGCGGCGTTCCTCCAGTGACCGGCTTCCGGCGAGCAGGTTCCTCCTGCTCGCCGCGGCCGTCGCGAGGTCTCGCCCGGACCGGTCACGATCCCCGGCGCGCGTGTCGAGAAGTGCCGCGAGCGACCGCACGTCGGGGGCCGCGATGAGGTCGGCGACGGGGAGCAGGACCCCCCGGCGTTCGTGGATGTCGGCCTGGAGGGTGATGAGGTCGACCGAGGTCCCGCCCAGCTCGAAGAAGTTCTCCTCCGCGCCGACCTCGTCGAGTCCCAGGAGCAGCCCCACCATCTCGGCCACCTCCCGCTCTCCCGGGCGCGAGGACACCGCGTGGCCGTGCCGCGGCCGGCCGCCCGCCGGGCTCGGCAGCGCCGCGCGGTCGACCTTGCCGTGGGAGGTCAGCGGGAGCCGGTCCAGCGTCACGAAGAGCGACGGGATCATGTACGGGGGGAGCTGACCGGCGAGCAGCTCGCGCAACTCGCCGGCGGGAACCCCCGGCCCCCGCGAGAGCTGCGCGTACGCGGTGAGCCTGGCGGTTCCGGTCTCCTCACCGGTGGTGGTCACCGCCGCTCCGGTGACGCGCGGGTGGCGCATCAGGGCCGCCTCGACCTCGCCGGGTTCGATCCGGTATCCCCGGACGTTGAGCTGCTCGTCGATCCGCCCCACGAAGTCGATCTCTCCCCCGGGCAGCCGCCGGGCGAGGTCGCCGGTACGGTACAGGCGCGCGCCCGGGCGCCTCGCGAACCTGTCGGGGACGAACCTCTCGCGGGTCAGGTCGGGCCGCTTCAGGTATCCCCGCGCCACACCGCGCCCTCCGACGCACAGTTCGCCGGTCTCCCCCTCCGCGACCGGGTCACCCGCCGCGTCGAGGATGTGGACCTCGACCCCGGCCAGCGGGCGTCCGACGGACGGCCTGCCCGCCCCCGGCCGGCAGCGCCCCGCCGTCGCGGACACGGTGGCCTCCGTCGGACCGTAGGCGTTGAACAGGCGCACCCTGGACGCCCACCGCTCCACCAGGAACTCCGGCAGCGCCTCGCCGCCCGAGGTGAGGGTGGTGACCGGTACCGGGACGTCCTCGGGCAGGGTGGCCAGCAGCGACGGAGCGCCGGACAGGTGGGTGATGTCCAGCTCGCACAGGACGCGGCTCAGCTCGCGGCCGTACAGCGGCACCCCGGCCCCGGGGACGCACAGGGTCGCGCCGTTGAGCAGGCTCATCGCGAACTCCCAGACCCAGGCGTCGAACGTGACCGGCGCGAACTGCAGGACGCGGGCCCCTTCGAGGTCGCCGAAGAGCAGCCGCAGCCCCTCCGCCAGGTTGGTCACGCCGCCGTGGTCCACCAGCACGCCCTTGGGGGTACCGGTCGATCCGGAGGTGTAGAGCACGTAGGCGAGACTGTCGGCCCGGGTCGCCGGTGCGGCGCTTCCCTTCGCCGATCCCGTGGCGGGATCCGGCCTTCCGAGGTCCGGCCGTACCGAGCGCAGGCCGTGTCCCGGCAGCAGTTCCTCCGGGTCCCGGTCGGCGACGACGATCCGGGCGCCCGTGTCGGACAGCACCAGTTCGTTCCGTCCCACCGGGTGCGACGGCGGCAGGGGCACGTAGGCGCCACCGGCCTTCCAGATGGCCAGGACCGCAGCGGGCAGCAGGAAGGAACGCTCCATCAGCACCCCCACCGTGTCGCCCGCCCGCACCCCCGCCGCCACGAGCTCACCGGCCAGGACCGTGGCGTGCTCGCGCAGCTCCGCGTACGTCATCCGCCCGCCCGGGTGGACGAGAGCATCACGCTCGGGCGCGACCTCAGCCCATCTCTCGAAGAGATGGTCGGCACCCACCTCTGCCCACCCCTCGCAGAGGCGGCCGGCACCGGCCGCGCCGCCGACCGGTTCAAACCCGTGCATGCTTCCCCTCAGCGGTTATGGACGGCCGCTCGGCGGCTGCGGAACTGTTCGGTGAGCACCGCCACGTGCTCGCGCCGGTAGCCCTGGTCCATCGCCCTCTGCACGCGCTCACGCATCACACCCAGGTAGGACTGGTCGATCCCGGCCCGCTCCGCGATGCCGGTCAGGTTGTCGAGGACGTCCAGGTGCGAGGTCAGCGGAGCCTGCTCGAAGGTGTAGTCACGGCGCGCGATGAGACCGAGACCGACGCCGATCGTGTTCTGGAAACCGGGGTCGTAGAGCGGCACGGATTCGGCGAAGTCGTTGAGGGGGACGCCGAGGCTCTCCGCGATGGCCGAGCATTCCAGGAAGCCGTTGACGAACGCGTAGTAGAAGGCGCTGGACACGACGTGGTAGGCCTTCGCGTAACCGGGATCGGAGCCCAGACGCACCTGCTTGCCGGAGAGCGCCTCGGTCACGCCCGCCAGTTCCTTGAAGTCCTCGGCCGCCCCGCCGTAGACGGTGAAGCAGTCCTCGGTGCCGATGGCGTCCGGGTAGTTGAGGATCGCCGCCTCCAGGTATCTGCCTCCCGCGGCCTCGACCCGTGCTCGCAGCGGGGTGACGTCGTCGGGGACGCCGCTGGCGTTCTGCACGACGAGCCTGCCGGAGAGATCGGCCGCGGCCCCGTCCAGGACCCGGTGGGTGATCTCGTAGTTGAGCAGGCAGAACAGCACGATCGGGGAGTCCTCGATCGCGGCGGCCGCTTTCTCGTGGATGTGGACGTTCCTTCCCGCGAGCCTCTCCGACCGTTCGGGCGTGCGGTTCCAGACCGAGACCTCAAGGCCGGAGTCGGCGCAGGCCCGCACCACCGCGGAACCGATCACGCCGGTTCCGATGACTGTCATGTCCGCCATGTCAGTGCTCCATCCTGTTGAAGGTCATGACCACTCCACCGACCTCGGTGGCGTCCGCCCAGGCTGCGAAGGTGTCCAGCAGCCGCTCGGTGCCGGCCCTGCTCTCAAGCCGCTCCCGGAGCGCCCATACGAGCCGGGGGAAGGAACCGCGCACGTTCTCCGTGATGTCGACGAGTTCGGTGATCGCCATCCCCGCCTCCCGCGCCGCCGACAGGTGGTCCTCTGGCGCGTCGAGCGACACGGCGTTCAGCATGGCCAGATAGGGGCCGATGCGCCCGCGAATCTCCTCCGTCATCGGAACCCGCAGGTAGGGCGTCTCGACCACCAGGCGCCCCTGCGGGCGCAGGACCCTGGCGATGTTCCGGTAGAGATCGGCGATGTCGAAGTGCGGGGTGACCTCGAAGGCCAGCACCGCGTCGAACGAGGCGGTGGCGAACGGCAGGTCCAGCGCGTCGACGCGCCGGAAGTCCACCATCTCCGCCATCCCGTGCGCCGCGGCGTGCTCCGCCCCGTTGCGCAGTGCCTGCCGGTCGATGTCGATCGCGACGACCCGTGCCCCGAATGTCCGGGCCAGGCGCACCGCCGGTCGGCCATTGCCGCAGCCCACGTCCAGCACCTGCGAGCCGGGGCCCACGTCCAGCCGGGCCAGCACGAAGTCGGTCATCCGCTCCGTGGCCTCGGAGATTGTGGTGTCGTCGTCGGGCCCCGCCCAGAAGCCGTAGTGCCGGTCGGGTCCCGCCGTCTCGCCCACCAGTGCGGCGAGCTCGTTGTAGGTTGACTCGATCTCCGAGGGAGCCGTTCTGACGTTTCCCGCGTCCACCCGGAGTTCGGAGTCCTCACCATCCAGACCAGAAATGAGAAACCTCCCGAACCGGCACCAATAACCTCAAATTGCCGATCGAATTAATTCCCCGGCCGAGCGAAACAGTAGCAGCGGGGGCCGACACAGTCGACGACCTCGAATATCGGTTTCCCACCCATTCGGGTCAACACTTCCACGAACGTCGGTACCGGTACACCACCCTTTCGCCATAAAACCATTTGTCGACAAAGGGCACCGAAAATCGGATCTGTCTTTCTTGGTTTTGCCTTTCCCGCTTCACGGGTAATCCCGCTACGGAAGCCGGACCGCCTCCGCGGATGGTGAACCAAACGACTGTCGGCACCATTGCCCACAAAACGGATAACCGACTCAGGCTGATGGGCGTCAACGGCGATGCCGAGGTCCGGCGCGGTGGCCGATTCCGGACTTGAACCCAAGCCAGCGAACCGAGTCATTCACCGGAGAGACCGTGGACATCATTCCCGAGCCCGTCGACTACCCTTTCGGTAAGCCCATCCGTCTCGACGTCGACTCCGAATACACGCGGTGCCGCGAGCGGCCGGGGCTGACCAGGGTCCGCCCGCCCTACGGTGACGACGCCTGGCTGGTGACCCGCTACCACGACATGCGTTCGGTGCTGCGCGACCGCCGTTTCGTCCGGACGCCCCCCACCGGCGGCGACGAGGCGCGCCTCACCGTCCTGCCGCTCCAGGACAGCATCCTCAACACCGACCCGCCGCAGCAGACCCGGCTGCGCCGGGTGCTGGCGAGCGGGCTCAGATTCAACACCGAGCGGATCCACCTGCTCCGATCGATCGCCGAGCAGCGTTCCCTTACGCTCATGGCCGGGTTCGCCGACACGCCTCCCCCGTACGATCTGGTCGGCGACTACATCAAGCCACTGGTCGTGGAGGTGCTGTGTCCGCTGATCGGGATCCCCAAGCAGGACCTCGCGATCTTCCTTAACTGGTTCGAGGGGTTCGCCAGCACCACACTGGCCGCCGACGTCGTGGAGGCCAGGGTCGAGGAGATCTCCCGCTACACCGACCGGCTCATCGCCGCCCGGCGCGCGGAGCCAAGGGACGACCTCGTCAGCGTCCTCGCCCACGCCCTGGACGAGGAGGGTCCCGACGGCGCTCCCGCCGAGGACGGGGGGCTCGCCGAGGCGGAGATCAAGGAACTGGTCAACGACATCCTGCTGGCGATCGACAACGTCTCGACACAGCTGACGAACGCCTTCTATCTCCTGCTCACCTCACCCGGGAAGCTGGCGGAGCTGCGCGCGGATCCCGGGCTCATCCCGGCGGCCGTCGACGAACTCATACGCTACGCACCGTTCCCCTCGCACGTCACCTTCGCCCGTTACGCCACCGAGGACGTGGAGGTGGGTGGAACGCTGGTGCGCGCGGGAGAGCAGGTGCTACCCGCCCTCCCCTCGGGCAACCACGATCCGTCGGTGTTCGCCAACCCCGGCGAGCTCGACTTCCACCGCGGTTCCAACCCGCACCTGTCCTTCGGGTACGGAACGCACCACTGCATGGGGGCGCCCCTGGTGCGCATGCTGATAGGGGTCGCGATCTCCTCGCTGTCGGAGTGCCCGCCGATGCGCCTCGCCGTCTCGGACGACGAGCTGCCATGGCGCTCGGATCTGCTGATCCGCCGCGTGGAGACACTGCCCGTCACCCGGTGACGCCGCGCCCGGCACTCGCCGGAGAAGGACCGCGTGAAAAAGGTGGCGGTCGCCGACCGCACGACCGCCACCCCCTTCATCCTGGCTATTTCACCTGACCGAAGACCTGGCCGGTACGTGAGGTGAGCTCGCCGACGAAGAAGTCGCGGCAGGCCCTGAAGTATTCCTCGCTGCTGATCTGGCCGTCGCGGTTGGTGTCGATATTGCCCGACGCCTTCTCCGCCTCGCTGCTGGACAGCCCCCAGGCCTGCAGCAGCTTCGCGTACTCGGATGGGGACAGGAGTCCGTCGTCGTCGATGTCGGCCGCCGCGAACTCGGCATCGGTCACCGGGCGAAGGAGCTTCTCGGCGTTCTCCTTCTTGGCGTTGTTCTCCATGTAGGAGCGGAACTCCTCCTTGGAGATCTCCTCGTTCCTGTCGGCGTCCATGGCCTCGGCCATGGCCACCCAGGCCCGGTCGTACGCCTCCGTGAGGCGGCGTCCCTTGGCGGATCCCTTCTCGTAGCCGAAGTGCTTGAGGGTCCTGTCCGCCAGAGCCTGCAGGTCGCTGTGCTGGATCCTGCCGTCGCCGTTGACGTCGACCAGCTTGAACCAGTGGTCCGATTTGCGGGCAATAGCGCCTATAGCCATTATTTGCTCCATTCGTATGACGGCCTACTTCTGTGGCCGAAATACCCGTAGCGGAGCAACAAAAAAACCAAAGAACGAGAAATTCTGACAGCTTTCAGGAAAAGCCCAGCCGGACTATTCACGAAAAATCAGAGATATTCACACTCGAACGAGAGCCGTTGGGGAGGAACCGGCGTCACCGGTAGCGGAAGCCGTCGAGGAACCGGCGGAAGACACCGCCCACCCGGGGCAGGGGCTCGGCCGGCGGCGGTGCCACCGCGCGCTGCCTGGCGATGGGCTGATCGTAGTCGGTCCGCGCGATGGCGTCGACGATCTGGGCCTCGTCGAAGTCCTCGGACCCCTCGATCACCGGCACGAAACCGACCAGCATCCCGTTCCGCATCACCAGTGCTTCGAGCCCCGCCGTACCGTCGGTGTCCCAGTCCGCCTCACGCCCACCGGGCAGCAGGACCCGGACCCCGAACTGGTAGCCGCCTCTCGCCAGCTGAGCGTTGATGCCACGGTCACGCAACGCGTCGACCACCCGCCTGGCCCGATTCTCATCCACCCCTCCCACCGTAACCGGACCCGGCCATCCGTGAGCACCCGCGCGGGACCCGGCCGGATGGCCCGGCACGCAGATCGGTCCAGTGATGAACCGTGAGGATCGCCGGTCCGACGTCGAACGACTTGTCCGGCAAGGGCGCGGGCCCGGCGGTTCGAGGGATGCCGCGGGTGGCCCCTCAGCGGCTCCGCAACGGCTGTTTCGAGCTTCTCCACCCTCCGTCCGGAGCCGATGCCTACAGCCTGTCCACCCTGCGCAGGAATCCGCGCACGTCCAGGAAGTCGGCGAGCGACCGGCGGTGCTCCTCACAGGCCGTCCAGATCTTCTCTCGCTCGGGCGGGTGAATCTTCGGGTTGTTCCAGATCACGGCGTACACCGCCGCCTCCTGGCAACCCTTCGCCGAGCAGATCATCGGCTCGCTCATCCGCGACACAGCGCTGCCCACGAGATCCCGTACCCGTCCTTGGCCCAGCCCACAGCGAGAGCGCTCAGCCGGAGCGTCGACTCATCCATGCGTTCAGCCTGTCATGCCACTGTGACTCCGGGGAGGGCGGTACTCGGATCACCCGGCCACGCCCCGGAGAACACCATGTGCGCGTGCACGACGGCCCGGAAAGGAGCGATCGGTCAGCCGAGGATGCCGCGTTCGTACGCGACCGCGACGGCCGCGGCCCGGTCCTTGACCCCCAGCTTGCCGTAGATATGGGTGAGATGGGTCTTGACGGTCGCCTCGCTGATGAACAGCACGGCGGCGATCTCGCGATTCGACGTGCCCTTGGCGACGAGTACGAGCACCTCACGCTCCCTGGCGCTGAGCGTTTCGTTGCCCGGCGCCCTCATCCGCGAGACCAGGCGCGAGGCCACCGCGGGTGACAGCACCGTCCGGCCCTCGGCCGCCGCTCGTACGGCGGTGAAGAGCTCGTCGCGCGGCGCGTCCTTGAGCAGGTAGCCGGTGGCACCGGCCTCGATCGCCGGCAGGGTGTCGGAGTCGGTGTCATAGGTGGTGAGGACGAGCACCCTGCTACGCAGCCCGCGGCGGGTCAGCTCGGCGATCGCCTCGACTCCGCCGCCGCCGGGCATCCGCAGGTCCATCAGGACCACGTCGGGGTCGAGGCGGGCGGTGAGCGCGACCGCTTCGGCTCCGTCGGAGGCCTCGCCGAGAACCTCGAAGTCAGCGGACGCGGCGAACATGCCGTGCAGCCCGTCGCGTACCACGGGATGGTCGTCGACGATCAGCAGGGTGATGATCCGCTCAGCCATGGCTCAGCAACGGTACGCGAGCCGAGACGGCTGTGCCGTGTCCCGGCTCGGACTCGATCTCGACCGTTCCCGCGATGCGTTCGGCGCGGGCGCGCATGCCGCCGAGGCCGAAGCCGCGTGCGGTTTCGCGCCGGGGCAGCGCGTGCGGGTCGAAGCCGCAGCCGTTGTCGCGGACATCCAGGCTCACCTCGTCCTCCATGTACGAAAGGGTGACGCCGACCCGCGTGGCACGGGCGTGCCGACCGGCGTTGGCGAGTGTCTCCTGGGCGATGCGGAGCACGGTGGCCTCGATCTCACCGTGCAGCGCCTCGACGGTACCGGTGACGGTGAACTCGGCCCGCACGCCCGTCGAGACGGACCACGTCTCGACGATGTTCTTCAGCGCCTCGGGCAGCGTGTCGTGCTCCAGCGCTCCGGGGCCGAGGTCCTGGACCGAGCGGCGGGCCTCTCCCAGGCTGTGGCGGGCGAGGGCCGCGGCGCGCTCGACGTGGTCGCCGGCGACCGCGGGGTCGGCGCTGTCGGCGGCCGCCTGGAGCTGGGTGACGATACCGGCCAGGCCCTGTGCGATGGTGTCGTGGATCTCGGCGGCCAGGCGCCTGCGTTCGTCGTTGACACCTGCCTCGCGGGCTTGGACGAGGAGTTGGGCCTGCAGCCCCGCGTTCTCCCTCATTGCCTGCTCAAGACGGGTGTTGGCACCCTCCAGCTCCGCGATGGTGGCGGCCCTCGCCCTGGCGTGCCCGGCCTCCTTGACCCCGATGCTGCCGAAGACGAGGGTGAGCGAGGCGTTGAGCGCGAAGAGCGCGCCGAAGGCGACCCACTGCGTTCCGTCGGCGGGCGGCATACCGCCGGACTGCGAACCGGCCATGGTCACGGCGGTGGCGAGCAGTCCGGCGTACATCTGGCGGCGTGGCAGCAGCCGCTCGGCGTCGAAGTAGCCGATCACCACGTAGATGGCGAAGAACGGGTTCAGCCAGGTGAGCACGGAGCCGAGCGCGAGGCGTGCGACGTAGTAGACCCGGCCCACCATGTCGTACTCGGACAGGCCGGGACCGGTGCCGCTCCACCACAGCTGCAGGGCCAGCGCGGCCACGGCGAGTGCCAAGGCCGCGTGCCTCTCGTCACGGGTCATCAGCATGTCGCCCGAGGCGATCGAGACCAGGCTGGCGAGACCGAGCAGAGCGTACGGCCCCCAGCGGAAGAACTGGTTCCCCCACTTCTCGGCAGTCGTGTCGCCCGCCATCCGCGCGGCCCTCCTTATCTGCGCTACTCCCAACGGAACCAGCGTGACGCGGCACCGAGCAGGATCACAGTCCACAGTGCCGTGACACCGAGGTGCGACCAACCGGGCCAGTCACCCGCCGCCGCCTGGTTCAGCGCCTGCGAGGCCGCCCCGAACGGGGTGAACTCGACGATGCGCCGCAGGATATCCGGCATCGCCTGGACCGGAAACCAGACGCCCGCGGTGAACATGGCCGGGAAGAAGACCGCCGAGCCGAGGGCGGCGGAGATCTTCGTGGTGCGGGAGAACGCGGCGATCGTCGCTCCCATCGCGAGCGCGCCGAGCGTGGTGAGGACCAGTGCCAGCGCGTAACCGAAGAGCTGCCCGGGGAGCGCCACGTCGAAGGCGAGGCGGCCCACGGCCATCGCGACGACCGCCGCGCACAGGGCGGCCGCGCCGTGCAGCACGATCTGCACCCCCAGCAGCGAGACGGGCCGCACCGGGGTGGTCGACATGCGACGCAGGATGCCACGCTCCCGGTAGCCGGTGAGGACGGGCGGCATGGCCTGCAGCCCGGCCATGATCATGGCGAGGAGCACGACCACGGGGACGTACAGATCGATGACCCGCAGGCCGCCGAGCTCCGGGTCGGCCTCCCGGAAGGACGGGATCAGGCCGAGGATCGTCAGCAGCAGGGTCGGGAAGACGACTATCCAGAACAGGCTGCCGAGCTCGCGGCCGAAGAGCCTGGTCTCGGACTTCAGCACGGCGGTGGATGCGGACATGTCAGTCCTCCTGTTCCGTGAGGTCTGTCGTGAGGTCTGTCGTGAGGTCGAGGAACGCGTCGTCCAGCGTGGCGTCGGCGACGCGCAGTTGCCGGGCGGTGATCTGATGCCGGGCGAGCAGTGAGATCACCGCGTTGACCGTCTCGTCGGTCCCGTTGATGACCAGCCGGTCGCCCTTCCGCTCCACCGAGGTGGCCGCGGGCAGCATGGCCAGTTCACCGTCGTCCAGCGGCCGCGAGGGCGTGAACGAGATGACCGTCGAGTTCGCGGTGCGGCCGATGAGTCCCGCCGGGGTGTCCAGGGCGGCGACCCTGCCCGCATTGATCACGGCGACGCGGTCGCACAACTGCTGGGCCTCCTCCATGAAGTGGGTGACCAGCAGGACGGTCACCCCTCCGTCCCGGACCTCCTGGATGAGCTTCCAGGTGTCGCGGCGAGCGCGCGGGTCCAGGCCCGTGGTGAGCTCGTCGAGCACGACGACCCTGGGGTTGCCGATGAGGGCCAGGGCGATGAACAGCCGCTGCTTCTGACCGCCCGAGAGCTTGCCGAAGCGGGTGGCCAGCCGGTCGGTGAGACCGAGCCGGTCGGCGAGCGAGCGCCAGTCGGCCGGTCTCGGGTAGAAGGCGCTGTAGAGCTCCAGCGCCTCTCGCACGGTGAGTTTCGCCTGCAGCTCACTCTCCTGCAACTGCGCGCCGAGAAACCGGGTCACCTGTGCGTGCTCGGAGACCGGGTCGAGACCGGCGACCCGGACCGTGCCGGCGTCGGGCACCCGCAGTCCCTCGACGCATTCCACGGTCGTCGTCTTGCCCGCGCCGTTCGGGCCGAGGATCCCGAAGATCTCCCCCTCCTGCACAGCGAAGGACACCCCGTCCACGGCGGGTCTGCCCCCGTACGCCTTGCGCAGCCCGCTGACTTCGATGATCGTCATACCTTGAGAATCCCGGTGGGCGACGGTCCGACACATCGCCCATCACGCTCGAAATCACCTCAACCGATCGGTTGACACTCGGGTACGACCTCTCATCCGCCGAAGGTCGATGGCCAGAGGTGTCCACTCCGTGCCCGCGCCGCACGACTCGACCGCGTTCTCACCGACATGAGCGACGTGCGGGGGTTCCGCCGGCGTCGCCTGGCCCTCGCGACGTGAGCGGGGAAATCGTGCGAGACCGCGCACCACTCCGGCATGGAGATCGCCGAGAGGACGGTTTTCCCTGCTCATGGCAGGTCGGCAGCCGATTCCCCGACCCGCGACCGGGTACAGAACCTGCTGCGCCCCGGTGACGGAGGCCGGGCCGCCGAGCCAGGCGGCCTGGAGCTCTCCGCTCCGCGGCACCCGGCGAACGTGGGGATCCTCCGCCGATCTTGGCAGGGGATCGGAAAGAAGGTACGCGAAGATGGCCGAACGTACGGTGCCGCCTCCGGTGGATCTGCCCGCGCTCAAGCGGCGCCTCGGCAGCACAGGTGTGTGGCTGGGGTCGATCTCAGCGGTGCCCGCGGCCGAGGCGCGGCGCGCGGCCACCACGATCGAGCGGCTCGGCTACTCCACGCTGTGGTTCGGTGAGACCCCGAACAGCAAGGAAGCCCTGGCCAACGCCGCGGTCCTGCTGTGCACCACCGAGCGCCTGATCCTGGCCACCGGCATCGCCAACATCTACGGACGAGACGCGACCGCCGCCGCCAACGGGGCCAGAACCCTGGCCGACGCGTGGCCGGAGCGCTTCGTCCTGGGCCTGGGCGTGAGCCACGCCCCGCTGGTCACGAGTCGCGGGCACGACTACAGCAGACCGGTGTCCGCCATGCGCGCCTACCTGGACGCCATGGACGCCACCGTCTTCAGCGCGCCCCTGACGGAGGAGGCACCGAGGTTGCTGGCCGCGCTGCGCCCGAAGATGCTGGAGCTGGCCGCGACCCGTGCCCAGGGAGCGCATCCCTACTTCGTCACCCCCGAACACACCGCCCAGGCCAGAAGGATCCTCGGCCCCGACCCCGTCCTCGCACCCGAGCAGGCGGTGGTGGTCGACACCGACCCCGAGCGCGCCCGTGCCACCGCGCGCCACTACATGGCCCTGTACCTGGCCCTGCCCAACTATCTGAACAACCTGCGTGACCTGGGCTTCTCCGACGCGGACTTCGAGGAAGGCGGCAGCGACGCGCTCGTCGACGCGATCGTGCCCACGGGGGACGCGGAGACCGTCGCCGAACGTGTCCGCGCCCACCACACGGCCGGCGCCGACCACGTCGCCGTGCAACCCCTTGCCCGGACACTCGATCAGCAACTGGAACAGCTGCGACTACTGGCTCCCCTGCTCATCGGCTGAGCACTACCCGTCCGCGGGAGGTGAGGGTGCCCGGGTGGGCGGACTTGCGATACTTGTCCCATGTCCCCCACAACCTTCATCCTCATCATCGCGTTCGTGGTGCTGGTCATCACGAACCTGCCTCGCCGAGGCCGGGCCACGTCGTACCAGGACGCCGACCACCGGGGCGTGGTCGTCTACTGGCGGCCCGGTTGCACGTACTGCATGAGGCTGCGTACGCGCCTGCGTTTCACGCGGCTGCGCTACAGCGAGGTCAACATCTGGGGAGATCCCGAGGCGGCGGCGTTCGTCCGCTCGGTCGCGGACGGGAACGAGACGGTACCAACCGTGACCGTGGCCGGAAAGGCGATGGTGAACCCGTCGAAGAGCCAGGTGCTCGAAGCGGTCAGGACGCACCTGGACCCTCAGACCTGACCCCACTGTTTGGAGCGCACTACCGACCACACGTGCCACGCGGCCGTGTAACCGGCCATCACCGCGCCGAACCCACCGATCCCGCCCAGAATCACACAGCGCACCAGGTCGTACAGGCTCACCGCGGCACGGTCGCCGCTCCCCAGCACGGCCGCGCCGAGGACGGCGGCGCCCACGCCGACGGCCAGGACCCACCCGCGCACCCGTCCCGTCACGCCGGGCCATCGTCCCGGCCGTACGGCGGCGCGCCGGTACCACAGCGCGAACCAACCGGCCAGGACCAGGAGCCCGCCCAGCGAGCTGACGTACATCACCACGTTGAACACCCGGTGCGCTCCGACGACCGAGACGCGCATCGCCGGCCAGTGCACCACGGCGAAGCCGCCCACCTGGGTGAACCCGTCCCACACCAGGTGCGTGGCGATACCGGTCAGCAGCGCGGCCGGCACCGCGATCCCGATCCCGGAGGGCGCCCGATCAGGTAGCCGATCACGTAACCCTTGCGGGGCCAGCGCCGTCAACGGCGCGCGGAGCAGCAGGTGGAACACGACGAGCACCGCGACTCCCACCGGCAGGGCCACCAGCAACCCGCCCGGCCAGCCGTGGGTGGTGTTCGAGGAGAAGGGCAACGGCAGGTAGTACGGCAGATCGGGCACCATCGCACCTACCGCCAATGCCGAGGGGGGCAGCCGGCGCCGCAGCGGCAGGATCGCAACGGTATGGCTCAGTGTGAAAGGCATGCCCCATTGTCGACGTCGGCGACGGTGAGCCACGGCAGGAAGACACGCCGAAGATTTCCGGAATCCGCGCGAAATGATGGGGCCGCCCGCGCCATGTAGGGAGTGTCCACTTTTCGTACCCGCGAAGGAGACCTGCCTTGGGAAGCGCCCGTGGATGACGACTGGCTGGCCAGGTTCGAGGCCGTCTACCGAGAGACATACCACCAGATCACGGCCTACGCCGTACGCCGCTGTGACTCGCCGCAGGACGCGGCCGACGTCGTGGCGGAGACCTTCACCATCGCCTGGCGCCGGGTGAGCGAGCTGCCACCGGGACCGGAGGCCAGGCTCTGGCTGTACGGCGTGGCGCGCAAGGTGCTGGCCGGCCACCGCAGGAGCGCGGCCCGGCACCGGCAGCGCAGCGTCGAGCTCGACACCGAGATGGCCGACCTCTACGGGAGTTCACCCGACAGCGGCGTCGAGCTGAGCGTGATCGCCCAGGTGTTCGGGAGCCTGTCCGATGACGACCGTGAGCTCCTCTCGCTGGTCGCCTGGGAGGGGCTGGGACGCGAGGAGATCGCCACGATGCTGGGTCTGTCACGCAACGCCGTACGCATCAGGCTGCACCGTGCCCGCAGGCGTTTCTCCCGCGCGCTCGACGAAGCCGGTGTCCGGTCCACCACGGAAAGCCGGATGGTTCCGGCGGGGAGGTCGCTGTGAGGAACGCCGATGAGATCAGTGAGCTGCTGAGGCCGCTGTCCCGGATCGAACCCGGGCAGCCGGACGGCCACGCGTCCGGTGCGGGGGCACGGGCGCTGCTGACCTCGATCACGATCCTGGAGCCGGGACGTGCCCGTCGCCCCGGTCTCCTCCCGCGCGGCCCCCGCCGTCTCGCGCCGATCCTGGCCGCCGCGGTCGTGCTCGCGACAGGCATCGTCGTGGGGCCGAGCCTGCTGGAGGACGGGGGTGGCGCGGCTACCTCCTACGCCAACTCCGCGGTGGAGATCCACCGGGAAGGTGACCAGTACGTCGCCCGCATCAAGGATCCGTTCGCCGACTACGACAGGTACACCGAGGCGTTCCACGCGGTCGGCCTGAACGTCGATCTGCGCCCGGTGCCCGTCTCGCCGGGCGCGGTGGGAAAGACCCTGGGGATGGTCATCACCGGCAAGGACTCTCTCGCCCCCGACCCGCAGGGCACACCAGACCCTTCCGGCCCCCGATTCGGGGGTGTCGCCCTCTCGGTGGAGACGGCGCCCGGGGGATGCCATCCGGGACGGAGCAGCCACTGCGTCATGGTGATGCGGATCCCCGCAGGTTTCGCCGGCGGGGTGAATGTCAGGCTGGGGCGCCAGGCGAAGCCGGGAGAGGAGTATGCGAATTTCGACGCGGCCCTGACCCCGGGTGAGATGTTCGCCGGGGTCCGGCTGAGAGACGGCCGCTCCGTGCACGACATGCTGGCCGAGGCGCGCAAGCGCGAGCTGACCGCGGTGTTCAGCCTCATTCGGACGGATGAGGAGACGGGCGGCCTGTCCTTCGAGCCGCTACCCGCGGACCGGGTCGGACGCGGCTGGATCGTCTGGCACGCGTGGCAGGTGAAGGCCGGCGTGATCCGGTTGCTCGTCACCCCCGAACGCCTGCCCGAGAACCCGTTCCACAACGGAAGCGCACCACCGCCCGCCTCCTGATCACGCAGGCGGAGATCATGACTGTTCCTCCGGGGGCAAGGGTGTCCGCTGATCATGATGCCACCCGAGGCGACGGGCTTCAAAACCCCACCGCGTGATGTCGTTGCCGACCGGCGACCTGACCGGAGCAGACGACCGGCCACCGCGCGACATCACGCGAAGATCATCAGCAGTCCCGCTTCGGCCGTGTTTCCCGGACTTATGAGAAGTCATCAGAGCCATCTCGCCGTCACGGCCAGAACGATTACCCACTGGCCGGACGGCGACAGACCATGACACGGTGTACCGGTGTCCGATCTCAGCAGACTTCCCCGCTCGGTCGCCGAGGCCATCGCCGCCGAACGGGACGGTGAGCGATTGCGTTACCTGTTCTTCTGGGGCCACCGGCCGGCGCGCGGCGGCGGGGTCGGCGCCGGATGCCTCAGCCAGTGGTGGGAGATCGGCTTCACCTCGGAAGGGCACCTCTTCCGGTCCGCCGAGCACTACATGATGGCGCACAAGGCGTGGCTGTTCGGCGACGACGAGACCGCCACGCGAGTCCTCGCCGCCGAGTACCCCGGTGAGGCGAAGAAACTCGGCCGCGAGGTCCGCGGCTTCGACGAGGCGATCTGGAACGAGCACCGCTACGGGATCGTGGTACGTGGCAACATCGCCAAATTCGGCGAGCACCCCGAGCTGAAGGACTTCCTGCTCGGCACCCGGGCCCGCGTGCTGGTCGAGGCCAGCCCCGTCGACCGGATCTGGGGCATCGGCCTGGCCGCCGACGACGAACGCGCCACCTCCGCCACCACCTGGCGAGGCCTGAACCTGCTCGGCTTCGCCCTCATGGACACCCGCGACGCCCTGGACACCGAGTCGTGAGACAGGACTCGCGGACGCGAGGGCCGGGAGCGGGGATGGCACCGCCGGATCGCAAGGCCGACGGGCGGGTTCGAGACACTCACTCCTCGTACAGCGGCCGGATCTCGACACCGCCCTCCATGCTGGGGGCGGTTCGCCGATGGCGATCGCCTGGTCCAGGTCCCTCGCCTCGGCCGGGAAGATCCCGGCGAACACCTCCTTGCTCTCGATGAACGGCCCATCCGTCACCATGCCGCCCTTCCGGATCGTCGTCGCCATGCCGACTATCAAGCTGGGGCACATCTTTGCAGCCTGATCGTTATAGATATCCGCAGGTCAAGGGGCTTGAAGCTCAGCCACACCACTACCTCCACATACTCCCCCTAGCCTGATCATCCCGTCTGCCTCGACCCACCCGAAGGGCAGCGGTCCGGGGACGGAGGATCAAGCCCGTCTTCGCGTGTCCCTTTGCCGGTCGCCGTTCCTCGATCATCGGATGCCAATGGTCATAGACGGGCTTGATCCGTAGGAGGCGGGCTGCTGGGCTCTGCCTGGGGCGTGGCGGACGGGATGATCAGGCCCCTACCTCAGCCACTCCACCTCCCACAGCTCCCACGCTGGCGATCATCCCGGAGCTGAGTGCCCCCGCCGGAGGCGCTTTTCCAGTCAGCTCAGAGGTCGCCAGTGTTTCCAAGGGCGAGGGCCACTTTCACCGCGAATCGCGGCTAGTCGAGCAATTGCCTCACTGCGTATCGTTGCGTCTTCCATGCCGATCTGGGCCGCCATAGTGACCATGCGAAGTTCGCGGATATCACGCAGAATCGGAAAACCTGCCCAGCTCATAACATCATGGCCATAGGTTTCGACAAACGCGGTGTACTCGTCTTTGGAGATCCCGCCAAGGGTGCCGTACTTGATTGCAGTGGATACCAGATCCCATTCCGGCGGTCCGAAGGCAGTGCGCTCAAAGTCAGCTAGGATCACGCGACCGTTGCTGGCGAGTAACACGTTGCCGACCCAGGCGTCTCCATGCACCACGCAGCTATGTAACCCTGGCGGCAACTCGGCATACCTGCTCTTAAGGTCTGACAAGTGCTTGCGCAGCCACTTACGGTCTTCGGGCGTGAACATGTGAGCATGATCGATTCGTTCCGCGAGCCGCACAAACGGAGCCAGCGGGGGAAGCTCGAAATGTACCGGAGGAGTCAGACGGTGCAACACTCGTAGTGCGGTGGCGACATTCAAAGAGGTGCCGTACTCATGTGCTGGTAACTCCCGCCAGAACGTCACGGCCCTGCCGTCCGCCTCAACGGGCTGATCCAGACTAGGGATGACCTGTACGGCAGGCATCCCGGAAGCTTCCAGCCAACGGGCTATATGAACCTCTTTTGCGGCGGCTTGAATTTGGCCGACCCGGCTGACCCGCGCGACGATTCTATGTGGTAACCGGTAGATGGCGTTTTCGCTGAGACGGATGGGCTCCGCACTGGATGCGTCGATTCCGACCTTTTGGCAGGCGATGTGTAGAGCCTTGAGTGCCTCATCCCCTGGAGTGCTCACCTGGGTCATGAGCCGGAAACCAGGTCAGTGATGTAGTGCCGTAGTTCTGACACTTCGGTTATGCGCTCGTGGGGGGCGGCGAACTTGTGGAGTTCACGCAAATCATCGGCTGCTCTGCGGGAGCGTACGGTGCCCGCGTCTCGTAGCGCCCGCATGCCGATTACGGTGGCTTGTTCGGTGTCGCCTACTGCCATGGTCAGTGATGCGAGCTTGGTTCCGCTGATTGCCCGAGACCGCACATAGGTGTCACTGTGACCGGCTATGGCGGCGGAGAGCCGATTAGATGCCTCGCTGACGAACTGACCGTGTATGGCGAGGTCAAACAGCGCATGCCCGGTGTCTCCGGCGTGCTGGGCAGTATCGTAGTAACGCATCCATGGCGCTTCTTCGTCGGCCCTTAGTCGGCTGAACTCTTGGTCCGCCATGCCAATTGTGCTGAGCGTTTCTTGCGTGCGCCTTAGCTTGGCCAATGCTCGGGCACGGGCGGCTAGCAACATCGCCCGTTCTGCGGGGGTGAGTCGGTCGGCGCGGACCAATGCAAGCTCAACCAGGGTTAGGCCAGTGTCTGGGTCGCCACACCAAATCGCTTGCCGGGCCATGCTCGATAGCACTTTTGCCCGTAGATGCCAATCCCCGGACTTCTCCGCGCATACCAAAGCCAGACGAAACATCCGCTTGGCATCCTCGTGAGCGTAGGCGTCGAATGCCATAAATGCTGACGCATGCCCTAGAAATCCAACCGCTGAGTAGAGGTCGGATTGCAGGCGCGCCGGGCAACGGACTCCCAAGAGTTCAACCGAGTAGCGGAGTTGGCTGTTCACGGCCTCACGGGCTAGTCCACCACCATAGGTATGGTCCCAAGTGGAAAATACCTGTGCAATGTTCCGCACGGCCTTGATGTCGGCAGCACTGATAACGGCTGGTATTCGGGTCGGTTCGCTTGGCGTTGCCAGTTCGACAAATGAATGGCTGGCCACTGCGGCGGCGGCCCCGAAAGCCGTACGGAGAAACTCTTTACGATCCACGTCCGTCACCGTAGTAACCACTGGCACGCGATGCGGCCGACGAAAGCCAAGATCACCGTCTGTCTTCACGCCCAGTACGGCACGCAGTCCTTTACGATAATCGTCGTTGGGCCAACGTAGGACGCCACGCTCCATCTTGCCGACGTAGTTCGCGCTAAGGCATGCCTTGCGCTTCAGGTGCTCGTAAATCCAGGCGTTGACCATATCGGCAAGCTCTTGCCGCGACAGGACTTCCCCGGCGACATTCGGGGACTCTATACGCTCTCGTGCTTGGCGTAGCTGGGCGTTCGGCTCGGTCATGACCAGCCTCCTCTCCGGCGCACTCCTCAAGCATGACCAGGGAAAGCGCGTTGGGCAAATCCCGAATCTGCCCCCAATCTGCCTCTTGACAGGCTCGCTTTCTGGCCTTCCAACTCACCCTTGCTACATGCAGAGTGGGTTTGGCCGTTCACACAAAGAGAAATCCTACCTGTCCCCCTCGTTCATCCCCATCTGTGCAGTTTGGCGGGCGATGACGAGAGAGGGCCGCAAAAGGCGGGACCCGTAGGCGCTGACACGCCGTACGGGTCCCTTGACCGCACGCTGGAGGTGCGATCCATGGATCATCCTAGAGCCGAGCGCTCTAGTGAAGCGACGACAGGGGAGCGGGACAAAGCGTCCGCTGTCGTACAGCGACCAGTCGTGAAAGATCCGCTGGAGGACCGGTTCATCCATCTTGTCCGGCTGGCCTGGGATCTCCGTTATCTGGGTGTGGCGACGAGGGTGGAACTCCCCGTGACCTCGGAGCCGTGTGTGGTGGTGGGTGAGGCGGGGTCGGTGCGGGTGACCACCCTGTTCCAGCACGGAGTGTGGGTCTTCACCTGGGGGCGGGGTCGTACTCAGCGGGTCGATGCGTTCAACGAGGACGCGGCGCGGTGCATTCTCAAGGCGGCGGCGAGGTGAGCCGGGAACAGATCTACAGCGCGGTAGAGGCGATGTTCCAGCGCTGGGATGGGCTGTGTGTCCTGGGCACTCGCAATTTCCGTGGTGAGGTGCAGTCGGCGGGGCAGGCTCGTAAGTGGGTGGTGGATCTGCTGAGTCCGCATTGCTTCTCGGGTGAGGTCCTGGAGACGGCGAGGCTGTTGGTCAGCGAGGTCGTGACGAACAGCATCCTGCACAGTGATTCGGGCATTGACCCTGAGGGGCTGGTCACGGTCGCTGTGGGACTGGGTAGGGACGTGATCCACATCGAGGTGATCGATGAGGGATCGTCGGTCAATGTTCCGGCGATGCGGCCAGCGGGTGAGGACAGTCTCAGCGGGCGGGGTCTGGACTGGGTCCATCGCCTGTCCAGCGGTTGGGGCTCTGATCATGACCCGGAGATAGGTCGCGCGGTCTGGTTCCGGCTCGCCTTCTGACTCTTTGAGCTGGTGTGGCGGTGCGTCATCCCCACGTGAATACGCCGTCGCACCGGGCCGGGGAGGTCTCCTGAGTTTTGAGGGCGCTCGTGGAGACCTCCCCGCTGTCCGCCAGAGGTGAGCCCCATGGGTGGTGTGAGGTGCGGGGGAATCCGTGTTCGCCCGTATCTCCCATCACGAATGGCGCTGCCCCAGGGACGGGGTGCCGGATGGAGTACGGGGAGGGGCGATCGAACAGCGATCGCCCCTCCTATTTTTGTGTCGGCAGGCGATAAAGATCATTTCCATGAGTCCGCGGCGCCTTTTCAAGATCACGGAGCGGAGCGGGCCGGCGCCAATGCAAAGCACCCCGAAGGGGCCGCGTAGCGGTTGGGGCCTGCCAGTCGGAGCGGCCTAGCGCAGGGTGTTAGCCATCACGGGATCGGTACGTCTTCTGGATGACGTACTACGCGGGTGTACGTCATTTCGTCGTCTGGGGCCTGGGTGGCTGCGCGTTGACGGTCGGCGGGTGCGGTTGGCTGCGGCGGGTGGGCTGGTGCGGCGGGCGGCGGGGTCTGCCCGTCCCCGGTGGGCGGGCGCGGGGCGGGACCGGCCTCCAGGCCGCATGCCCGGCCTCGATGTCCGCGCGGCGGGGGCGGGCAC
>NZ_JBEXGU010000078.1:0-41442 GCF_040607515.1 Streptosporangium sp. NPDC005286
GGCATGCTGCCCATGATGTTCGCCCTGATCGTCCTGCTGTCCATGATCGCCCGCCGTCTCACCGGCTCCCGCCCCGCCGCACTCCTGGCCATCGCGGGCACCTTGTTCATGACCGCCCCGAACCTCTACCTGGGGGTGAACATCGGGATGTTCACCTGGAGGGGCTTCCAGTCCTGGACGGGGCCCACCCAGACCTTCGGAGCCCTCCTGTTCGCCCCGGTCGTCCTGCTGCTCGTCGACCTTCTCGAAAGGCGGAGACGCGACCTCGGCAGGTGGCTCCTGCTCGGCGTGTTCGTCATGGCCGTCATGGGTGCCAAGGCCACCCATCTGCCTCCGCTCGCCGCGGGACTGGCCGCCGTCGCCGGAGTGGAGGTGATCAGGTGGCGCCGGGCGCCGTGGCCCGCGCTCACCGCGCTCGGGATGACCGTGGCCTGCTTCCTCTTCGCGCAGGTGACACTGTTCGGCGGTGCACGGCAGGGGATGATGGTCGACCCTCTCTCCCTGTTGCGCCGGACCTGGGGAGAGCTGAGCGGTCACGTCGGCGCGGTCGAGCCGCCGACGCTGTCGGTGCTCGGTGTCACCGTGCTGTACGTGCTCTGCCTGGTCGTCACGTGGTGCGGGATCCTCGGGCTGCTGTGCAGGCCGAGACTGCTCCTGCGACCGGCGGTGATCCTCCTGCTCGGCATGGGCGCCGCGTGCGTCGCCGCGGTGCTCCTGCTCGGGCACCCCCACCTTGGCCAGCTCTACTTCTTCGGCGCGGGCTACCCCTATCTGATGATCGTCACGGCCTACGGGCTCTCCGTCATCGTGCGGCTCGCACGGGTACGGTTCACCACGGTCGGGTGCGCGGTCGGTGCCGGGGTGATGACGGCCTGCCTGATCCGCGTGCTGTGCGATGTCCGGACCCCCCTGAGGCCGGGGCAGCCGGACACCGTGCTGTACCTGCCCTATGCGGTGCTGCTGGCCCTCGCGGTGCTGGTGGCCGTAGTGCTGGTGGTGACCGGGCGCGGTGGCCTCCGGGCCTGGGCCTTCGCACTCGTCATGCTCGCGGCCGTCGGGCCGCCCGCCGCCTGGTTCGCACGCGTTCTCCCGGTCGGTGAAGGCCCCCCGGGGACCCGGACGTTCGCGGAGGTCCCGCCGGTGGCGGTGCAGGCGGTTCCGCTGGGTGCCCTGGAGGCCGGCCGGTGGTTGCGCGCCCACTCGGATCCGGACGACCTGGTGGCCACGGACGCGCACTGCCGCTGGGGATACGAGGATCCGTGCGACACCCGCCAGTTCTGGGTGGCCGCCCTGTCCGAGCGGCGGGTGCTGGCCGAGGGCTGGACCTACACCGCCGCGAACATGAGCCACTGGCGACCGGGTTTCCCGCCGGAGTACCTGCCGTTCTGGGACGGTGAGCGGCTCGCCCTCAACGACGCCGCCTTCCGGGCGCCCTCGGCGACCGCGATCCGGCGGCTGCGCGAGCGCTACGGGGTGCGCTGGCTCTTCGTCGACGAGCGCCACACCGGCCAGACCTCCAGGATCGGGGACTTCGCGGAACTCCGGTTCCGCTCCGGCGACTGCGCCGTCTACCGGATTGCGGACAAGGTGGGGTGACCTAAGGCTTGCGTAATGGATCGCCAAGGAAGGACGGCGCAACGCGTGTCGTACGGTCTCCTCGTTGTTCACTTCGGCGGTGAACGTAACCGATCTGAAGACGATCCCCTTCAACCGGACGCACATCTCGGTGAACGAGCTGGATTACCTGGGGGAGGCCGTGCGACGGCGATCCACCTGCGGAGACGGGCCGTTCACCCGGCGGGCCGCCGAGCTCCTTGTCAAGATCACCGGGGCGGGCCAGGCGCTGCTGACCACCTCCTGCACGCATGCGCTGGAGATGTCGGCGATCCTGCTGGATCTCCAGGCCGGCGATGAGGTGATCATGCCGTCGTTCACCTTCGTGTCGACGGCGAACGCCTACGCGCTGCGCGGAGCGGTCCCGGTCTTCGTCGACTGCAGGCCCGACACGCTCAACATCGACGAGCGGCTGATCGAAGCCGCGATCACCGATCGCACGCGGGCGGTGGTGGTCGTCCACTACGCGGGCATCGCGTGCGCGATGGAGGAGATCGCCGAACTCTGCGACCGCCACGGCCTCGCCCTCATCGAGGACAACGCCCATGGCCTGGGCGGGTCCTATCGGGGCCGGCCGCTCGGATCGTTCGGCAGCATGGCCGCGCAGAGCTTCCACGAGACGAAGAACGTGCAGTGCGGGGAGGGCGGCGCGCTGCTCCTGAACGACGCGGATCTCGTCGCGCGTGCCGAGGTCATCAGGGAGAAGGGCACCGACCGCAGCCGGTTCTTCCGCGGCCAGGTGGACAAGTACCGGTGGGTCGACATCGGCTCCAGCTACCTGCTGTCCGACGTCCTGGCCTCGCAACTGACCTCCCAGCTGGAGTCGTTCCACGAGATCCAGCATCGGCGCCACGCCGTCTGGCGGCGATACCACGAGGGCCTGGCGGACTGGACGGTCAGGAACGGGATCGCCCAGCCGGCGATCCCTGACGGCTGCGCGCATCCGGCGCACCTGTACTACCTGCTGCTTCCGGATATGGCGAGCCGGCAGGCCTTCATCGGCCACCTCCGGCGGAGAGGCGTGCAGGCGACGTTCCACTACCAGCCGCTGCACGCCGCACCGGCGGGGGTGCGGTTCGGCCGGGTGGCCCCCGGCGGCTGCCCGGTCACGGAGAGGGTCGCCGACCGGCTCGTCCGGCTGCCGCTCTTCGCCGATCTGGACGAGGCCGGCGTGGCACGGGTGATCGACGCCGTCCGGTCCTACGAGGTGAGCTGATGGCCTGGTGCGACGTGATCGGGTCGCGGGCCGTACGGGCCGTGGAGTCACCGTTGGAATCGGCCCGATTCGGATGCTCCGTGGAGCGGCTCACCGTCCCCGCGGAGTCCGGGACACCGTTCTCCACGGTCGCCGAGGCGCTCCTGGGATCGGCCGCGGACGTCGTCGTGCTCCGGTACCCGGCCGAACACGTCGACTGGTTCGCGAAGCTGACCGCTTTCGGCAGGACCGCCGTGTTCGCGGACTCCCTCGTGTACTGGCGGCTGCGCGCGGGGGAGGGGCGCGAGCCCGCTCCGTCGCCTGACCTGCGGACGTCGGAGCTGGTCGACCCCACCGCGGTGAAGGCGCTGGTCTCCGACATCTTCGGCGCGTACGGGAACCACTACCTGGCCAATCCGCTGTTCGACGCCGCCGGGGCACTGGCGGGCTATCAGGAGTGGGCACAAAGATCCTGCGCCGAGGGGAGGTGCCTGGCGTTGGAGGATCGAGGCGCGGGAGCGGAGAGTCCGCGCGTGCTCGGGCTGGCCACGCTGGAGGAGGAAGGTTCCCGGACGGAGATCCTGCTGGCCGGGGTGATCTCCGGCTCGCAGGGGCGTGGCCGCTACGCCCACCTGCTCAGGGCCGTCGAGCACCGCGCGCTGGCGCGTGGCGCGACGGAACTCGTCATCTCCACCCAGGGGCACAACACGCGGGTGCAGCGGGCATGGGCGAGGTACGGATTCGAGCCGGTCCAGACCCTCCTCACCGTTCATCTGGTCCGGGACCGGCTCCCGTACGCGCGGGAAGGCCGGGACCGCCGGATCGCGGGGGAAGAGTGACGGCGGACGACCCGACACGCTCGCGCACCACGTATGTCGGGCGGCCCATGCCGTTTCCGTGAATGCGGCCGATGTACTCACCGAGGAGTCCGATGGACACCAACTGGGCGGACGAGAAGAGCGCGACCATCGAGGCGATGGTGGTGAATCCGGCCACCGTGGTGTCGCCCGCGGCGAAACGCCACAGGACGGCGCCCCCCAGCAGCAGGCCGATCATGCCGACCAGGAACCCGAGGTAGCTCGCCGCGCGGAGCGGAGCCGTGCTGTAGCCGAGGAGCATGTTCATCGCATGCCCGATCAGCAGGCGCGGCGTGTAGTTCGATCGCCCGTGGTCGCGTTCGTTCATGTGCACGCCGACGGAGCCCACCTGTGTGGTGGCCCATGACAGGGCCACGTCGATCGACGCGTGCGGCCCGGACAGGTCGGTGAAACCGTCGCGCGTCTGCGTGCGCAGGGCACGGAAGGCGCTGATCGTACGCGCGGTGCGGATGCCCAGCGCGCCGGCCATGGCGGCCTTGACGGACCGGGACGCGAGACTCCGCAGGAACCCGTGCTCCTCGTGGTGCGGGATGCCGTACACGAGGTCGAGGCGGTCGCCTTCGAGGGTGGCCAGCAGGAGGGGGATCTGCTCGGGCGGATGCTGCAGGTCGTCGTCCATGGTGACGATGACCTCGAAGACCGCCTCCCTGATGCCGGCGACCAGCGCGTTGTGCTGCCCGTAGTTCCGGGACAGCCGGATCGCCCGGACGGCGTCGAACCGGCGGGCCAGCTCGACGGCGGTCTCCCAGGTGTCGTCCGGGCTTCCGTCGACGACGAGTATCACCTCGTGCTGGACGGACAGGCCCCGAAGGACCGGCACGAGCCTGTCCACCAGCGCCGGGAGGGTCCGCGCGGAGCGGTAACACGGAATAACCACCGACACCGACATTAATCCCCCGATTGTTTTTCGCCACCCACTACAATCCTTTTTCAACCCCACTGTCGGATCACGACCCGGAGCGCCCGTCGCATGGTTGAAGTTGAAGGCAGAGCCGCCGATGGCAAGAATTCGCTTTTCGGGCGGCTGGCTGCGATCTCGGCCTTTGGTGGCCACCGCATCACATACCTGCTCGCCGGCGCCGTGACGGCCATGGTCTATTGTGGTCTCCTTGGCCTGGGATTAATGGTTGCTGAAGATCGCGTCCCTTATCTTTTCCTGGTCGTGGTCAGTCATTTGACGACCGTGGTGATCGTCTACCCCGGGTACAGGCTGGTGGTCTTCCGCGGTTCCGGGGACCCCTGGCTCACCGGCTACCTGCGCTTCTACCTGGTCGGTCTGAGCTTCCTCGCGGCGTCCGTCATCGGTGTCCCGCTCCTGGTGGAGTTCGCCGGGATCCCGATCATGGTGGCCCAGGGGGTGGTGATAGTGACGAGTCCACCGCTGAGTTATGCGATAAACCGGGCCTGGGTGTTCTCTGATCGAGGAAAAGTGTGAAATCGGCAACATGCCATGCGCTCTTCGGTAAAGAGGCGAGCCGGTGCGGAAACGCTGATTCCGGTTCCCAGTAAACTTCGGCGGAAATATGGCGCACGGTCATGTGTTCTTCGTGGAAGGACTAAAAGAACGTTGAAGGCACTCGTTCTGGCGGGCGGCAAGGGGACGAGGTTGCGCCCGCTGACCCATACCTCGGCGAAACAACTGGTCCCGGTGGCCAACAAGCCGGTGCTCTACTACGGACTTGAGGCGATCCGGCAGGCCGGCATCACCGGCGTGGGCATCGTCGTCGGCGACACGGGCCACGAGATCCGGGCCGCCGTGGGCGACGGCTCGCGGTTCGGGCTGGACGTCACGTACATCCCCCAGGAGGCTCCCCTGGGGCTGGCGCACTGCGTCCTGATCGCCGGAGAGTTCCTCGCCGACGAGCCGTTCGTGATGTACCTGGGGGACAACTTCCTGGTGGACGGCATCACCGGTCTGGTGGACGCCTTCCGCGAGAGCGACCACGACGCGCAGATCCTGCTCACCAGGGTCGCCGAACCGCAGTTCTACGGGGTGGCCGAGCTCGGGCCGCAGGGCGAGATCATCGGGCTGGAGGAGAAGCCCGAGCATCCGCGCAGCGACCTCGCGATCGTCGGGGTCTACATCTTCTCCCCGGCGATCCACCAGGCGGTACGGGCGATCACCCCGTCGGCGCGCGGCGAGCTGGAGATCACTGACGCCGTCGCGTGGCTCGTCGCCAACGGCTTCCGGGTCCACTCGCACCTCGTCAGCGGCTACTGGAAGGACACCGGACGCCTCCAGGACATGCTGGAGTGCAACCGCATCGTCCTCGAACGCGTCGAGCCCGCCATCAGGGGCACCGTGGACGATCTGAGCGAGATCACCGGGCGGGTCGTCGTCGAGGAGGGCGCGGTGGTGGAGAACTCGATCCTGCGCGGTCCGATCGTGATCGGTGCGGACACCAAGATTCTCTCCTCCTACGTCGGCCCCTTCACCTCGATCGGTTCCGGCTGCCTGGTCGGCAACGCCGAGATCGAATACTCCATCGTGCTCGACGGCTCCTCGGTACAGGGCGTCTCGCGCATCGCGCACTCCCTGATCGGGCGCAATGTGGAGGTCAACCGCGCGGTGGGCGTGTCCAACACCCACGAGCTCATGGTGGGCGATCACAGCAGGATCCAGGTGCGCGGATGAGAGTCCTGGTCCGTCGCCGAACCCGCCCCACCCGATGGCCGGGGGCGGGCACGACGTGCTCTGCCGCGCGCACCACGGTGCCCACGGGTCCGGCCTCCGGGTGACCCGCACTCACCAGCCGCGCGGGGACGGTCCGGCCGAGGTGATCCGGCGGTGCCGGGACGCCCCCGGCGGTGGCGTCCGCTCAGGGAGCGGACGCCCTGACCCGCCCTGGCCCCGGACCGGTGCCACGAGGGCACCGGTCGCGGGAGCGCCGCGTCAGTTGTGGAAGATCGGGTCGACCCAGTAGTTCGTCGCCTGGTAGGTGTTCGTCGGGAAGATGTTGCTCGCGTTGTAGGTGTAGACACCGTTGCCGCCTGCGGCGCCGTCGGCCAGGGCGGTGAGAGCGCCGTTGACGTACTGGGTGGTGAAGTACGGGCGGTTCATCGAGTAGTTGCCGGACGTGGTGTGGTAGGAGGCGATGTAGGTGGTGCCGCCGGTGACGTCGACGGGCTGCGGGAAGTTGACCTGCTGCCAGCCGGTGGCGGTCTCGCCTGCGAAGACGGCGCTGGCCAGGAGTGCGCCGTCGCTCCCCCACAGGCTGGCGGTGTGGACGCCGTTGTTCTGGGCGCCCTTGTAGAACCGGATCCCGCTCACCTTCCCGTCCGTCGCCGCCTTGAACTTGACACCGAGGACGACCCCTTGCGGATCGGACTGCGACGGGACGGCGGGCACCGCCACCTTGTCCCACAGGCTGTCCGACGGGACGAACACGACGTCCACCCAGTAGTTCGTCGCCTGGTAGCTGTTCGTGGGGAAGGTGTTCGCCGCCCCGTAGCCGTAGACACCGTTGCCGCCCTCGGCGCCGTCGGCGAGGGCGGAGAGCAGACCGTTGACGTACTGGGAGACGAAGTAGGGGCGGGTCGTCGCGTAGCGGCCGGCGGGAGCGAAGTACGAGGCGATGTAGGTGGTGCCGGAGGTGATCGCCACCGGGGTCGAGAAGCTCACCTCCTGCCAGCCGCTGGCGGTCTCGCCGGTGAAGGTGGCGCTGGCCAGCAGGGTGCCGCCGCTGGTCCACAGGCTGCCGATGTGGGTGCCGGTGTTCTGGGCGCCCTTGTAGAACCGGATCCCGGTCGCGGTTCCGCTCGTCGCGGCCTTGAACTTGACGCCGAGGGTGACCCCCTGGGTGTCGGGCTGCGAGGCGGTCGCGGGCACCCCGGCGTTGTCCCACAGGCTGTCCGACATGGTCTGGATGATGGGCTGTGACGTGCTCGGGGCGAAGTGGATCAGGGCTTCGTGGTCGAAGGTGTCACCCCCGAGGTAGACGGCGACGATGCTGTGATCTCCTCCGGAGAGATTGGGGACCGTGATCCTGGCGGTAGTGCTTTCGTTCTGGAAGGCCGAGCCGAGGACCGTCGAGCCGTCCTTGAAGACCACCTCGCCGGCGGGCACGACGGTGCCGCTGACCGCGTTCACGGTCGCCGTCAGGGTGACCGGGTCGCCCTTCCACGCCGGATCGGCCGAGGAGGTCAGGGTCGTGGTGGTCGGCGGATCGTTCGGCACGGTGACGCGGGTGCGCGGCAGGCTGGTGGTGCCCTGGATGGAGATCGTGTTGTTGAGCGCGAAGACACGGCCATCGACGTTGGCGCCGCTGCCGATCGTGACCGTGCCCTGCGCCATGAGGTTGCCGCGGAAGGTGCAGTACGTGCCCAGCGTCGCCGAGCCGCTGATCTGCCAGAAGAGGTTGTCGGCCTGGGCTCCGCGCTGGAGGCTGATGTTGCCGACGTTCACCGTGTCCAGGGTGGACGCCTGGAAGATGAAGACGGCGTCCGGGTTGCCCTGCGCGTCGAGGGTGAGGGTCCCGCCGATCGAGAAGCTGCCGCTGACGGAGTTGTAGACGCCGGGCCCCCTGGTCGTCCCGCCCAACTGGGCGGGCACCGTGGCGTCGGGCGTGCGCCCGGCGGCGTCGTTGTAGGCGCCGACCGCGTCGGCCTTGGCCTCTGCCGCGGTGGCGTTCCCTATCTGTTTGGAACCGGAGACCATGCCGGGTGGGAAGCCGACCACCGAGGTTCCCGAGCTCACCCCCAGGTCGCCGGTGATCGTCGTGGAGTTCACATTGGTGATCGAGACTCCGGCCAGCACCCCGAACGACGCGGCGTCACCGAGGTTCACCGGATCGGCCGCGCTCGCGCTGCCGGGGGTGCCGATGAGCGCGCCCATCGCGAGGACGACCGCCACGGCCACCTTCAGCAGGACGCGGGCGGTATTTCGCGGGTGGATTCGGAAGGGCGGCAGGCTCCGAGAGCCTCTGGCGTCGATCGTGGTCGCGCCGGCCGACTGGCCGAGCGCGTCACGGATGGGTTTGGACATACGACACAACTCCTCGCTGATCTCGTGCTGCGCCAGGCGTCCGGTGCTGTCCGTCGCCTGCGGCCCGTCATGAATGAAATTTGAGATTTTATCGGGCCTATATATGATTTATTGCATTAATCATAAGATGTGGCTAAATGTCAATGCTGAGCGGAAAGGCGGAAATATTGCTTTCCGGGGAAAGCGGTCAAGTGGCACGCTGACGACTGTGCCTTAGCGGGCTGCGTGTGCGAGCTTGCGCGCAACCGGAAAGGGTGCACCTTGATATGTGACCGATGGAAAATTTACTCGCCGCTACTTTGGGGTGTGATTTAGGATTAAAATGGTTTTCGTTCTTTTCGGGATATCCGCCGCTCCCGATGGAGCGGATCTTGATCCCCCGGTCGGGAGCCGCGGCGCGAAGGCCGCTGCCGTTCTCGCTGTTTGCGACCTTCCGGCAGGGTCGATCGACCTCAGGTCACCCCTTACCGGACAGGCCCTGGTCGGTAAGGCGCTGTTCACCGTTCCCGAGCGGTGTCGGACTCCAGGCGACACGCCCGGACGGAGGCGGGACCGGAGATGCGGGAAGCGGGACTCCTACAGTCGAGGTGGTGTTCTCATCTTGAATCGACGGGGGTTCTGCCGTGGGAGAGAAACTGGTTGTGGTCGGCCAGGGTTATGTCGGCCTGCCTCTCGCGATGCGGGCCGTCGAGGCGGGGTTCGACGTGGTGGGCATCGACGTCGACGAGTGGAGGGTCAAGCGGCTCAACGCCGCGGAGTCCTACGTCGAGGACATCGGCGACGAGACGCTGTCCGCGGCCCATCGCTCGGGGCGCTACCTGGCCGACACCGACTACGCCGCGGCCGAGGGGTTCGACGTCTGCGTGATAACCGTGCCGACGCCGCTGCGCGAGGGGGTTCCGGACCTGCGCCACATCGGCGCGGCGGGGGAGTCGCTCGCCCCGCTGCTGCGGCGGGGCGCCACGGTGGTGCTGGAGTCCACCACCTACCCGGGGACCACCGAGGAGTACCTGCTGCCGCTGCTGGAGGACGGCTCCGGACTGCGGGCGCCGCAGGACTTCCATCTGGGCTACAGTCCCGAGCGGATCGACCCGGGCAACGCGCGCTGGCGCCTGGAGAACACGCCGAAGGTGGTCTCCGGGATCGACGGGGCCTCCCTGGAGAGGGTCGGGGCGTTCTACGCGAGGATCGTGGACGAGGTGGTCCCGGTCTCCTCGCCGCAGGTGGCCGAGCTGTGCAAGCTCCTGGAGAACACCTTCAGGCATGTCAACATCGCCCTGGTGAACGAGCTGTCGATCTTCGCGCAGCAGCTCGGCATCGACGTCTGGGAGGCCATCGACGCCGCCTCGACCAAGCCGTTCGGCTACCTGCGCTTCACCCCGGGGCCCGGGGTCGGCGGGCACTGCCTGCCGATCGACCCCTCGTACCTGTCCTGGAAGGTCAAGCGCAGCCTGGGGCACAACTTCCAGTTCGTGGAGCTGGCCAACGACATCAACGACCACATGCCGGACCAGGTCGTGCGCCGGGTCGGCCTCGCGCTGAACCGCCTGCGCAAGCCGGTCAACGGCAGCCGGGTGCTCGCGCTCGGCCTCGCGTACAAGAAGAACGCCGGAGACTGCCGCGAGTCGCCCGCGATCGACGTGGTCAGGGGCCTGCGCAAGCTGGGCGCGGACGTACGGGCCGCGGACCCGCATGTGGACTGCTTCCTGCTGCCGGAAGGCGTCGAGGTTGTCGCCTTCTCGGAGCGGGAACTGGCGGCGGCGGATGTGGTGCTGGTCCTCACCGACCACGACCGCTTCGACTACGAGCTCGTCCAGCGGGCGAGCACCTTCGTCCTCGACACCCGGAACCGGTGCCGCGGGCCCAACGTCGAGAGGTTGTGACCTCCCGGCGCGGGGTCCGCGGCCCCGCGGAGGGTCACGACTTCATGACGCGGGCGATCAGCTCCTCGACCTGGCCGTTGAGCTTGGCCCCCCGGGGCCACCCGGCGTAGTGGGTGAGGAAGATGACGATCTCGCGCAGCTCGTCGGGGGTGAGGTCACCGGTCCTCAGCGCCGCGTCCAGCTGGAGCCCGACGACGTCGTCCATGCCCTGCCCGACGAGCAGGCCGACCAGCAGCAGCCGCCGGTCGCGGGTCGAGATCCCCTCCCTGGACCACACCTCGGCGAACAGGTGCTCGACGGTCATCCCGAAGAAGTCGCCCGGCCCGTCCCCGACGTGATCCCAGCCGTAGACCTGTTTCATGATCTCCAATCCGCGCCTCCGACGGTCAGGAGTGGTGTCATCCGCGTGATCGCTCATGGGGCACTCCGAGTCCGTCGGCCAGCTGTTCCAGGGCGAGGGCGGCCAGGGGGGTCTCCACCCCTCTGGCCCGTGCCAGTTCCAGTGCGAGGGTAAGGTCTTTCTCCCCCAGAGTCCTAACATGTAGCAATATGTCGTACCAGGGATCGTCCGGCGTTACAGGTCCCGTCGTCTTCCTCAACATGATCGCCCCCGGGCCGCCGGTGATCGCGTCCGAGTGCTTGACGGCCCGCGCCAGCGCCTTCAGTGAGATCCCGCACGACTCGGCCAGCCGCTGCGCCTCCGCCGCCGCGGCGAACGACGCGAAGTGCAGCAGGTTGCGCGCCAGCTTCGCCCTGGTGCCGGCCCCGGCGGGGCCGACGTGCAGCACCAGCTCCGCCCAGCGCCCGAACGGCTCCTCGCACCGCTCGACCGCCTCCTGCGGGCCGCCCACGAACACCGCGAGCCTGCCCTGGTGCGCGCCCATGAAGCCGCCGCTCACCGGGGCGTCCACCACGTGCACGCCATACGGCTCGGCTTCGGCCGCCAGTTCCTCGGCGGTGGACGGGGCGATCGTCGAGTGGACGGCGATCACCGTGCCCGCCCTCGCGGCCGGCAGCCCGGCGCGCACGACCTGGCGTACCTGCTCGTCGTCGAGGACCATCACCTCGATCAGATCGGCCTCTGCCATGATCTCCAGTGGGTCCCGCACGGCCCGCGCGCCCTTCTCCACCACCGGTGCGCACGCCTTGGCCCTGATGTCGTGCACGAGCAGCCCGCCGGGCCAGCCGGCCAGGTGCGTGGCCATCGGCGCGCCCATCTGCCCCAGCCCGATGAATCCGAGTCTCAACGGAGAACCCCCTCGTTGATTCGAAGGTCACACGATCGGGGTTGCGTCCACGTTGCGCCGCTCATGACCGGATCACCTGCCCGCCGTCCACGTTGAAGATCTGCCCGGTGATCCAGCCCGCCTCCTCCGACAGCAGGAACAAGCACATCCCCGTCAGGTCCTCGGGCCGGCCGAGCCGCTTGAGTGCCAGGTCACCGACCATCTGCTTGCGGTAGCCCTCGGGGACCACCGCCCGGGTGGCCTCGGTGTCGGTGGGGCCGGGGGCGATCGCGTTGACCCGGATGCCCATGCCGCCGAGTTCGTGGGCGAGCTGCTGGGTCAGGCCGTTGATGCCGACCTTGGCCAGGCCGTAGAACCCGGAGTAGACCCACGCGGCGGTCGACGACTGGTTGACGATCGAGGCGCCCTCGCCCATCAGCGGATAGCAGGCGCGCACGCAGTTCAGCGCCCCGTCCAGGTTCACCGCCATGAACCTCCGGTAGTAGTCCCAGTCCACGGTGATCAGGAAGTCCAGCCTCATCCCGCCGTAGATCGCGGCGTTGTTGACCAGGTGGTCGAGCCTGCCGAAACGCTCCCTGGCCACCGAGGCCATCGCCCTCGCCGACTCGGGGTCGGCCACGTCGGTCCTGACGAACACCCCGCCGACGTCCTCGGCCACCCGCTCGCCCAGCTCGGTCTCCAGGTCGGCCACCACCACCTTCGCGCCCTCGGCCGCCAGGGCGCGGACGTAGGCCTCGCCGATTCCTCGCGCGCCGCCGGTGACGATCGCCACCCTGTTCTCGAAACGCATCACTGACCTCCGTGAGGGGTGGCGACGACCTTGCTCTCCAGGTACTCCTCGAAGCCGAGCACGCCCATCTCCCGGCCGACCCCCGACTGCTTGTAACCGCCGAACGGCACGTCCCCGCCGTACCACTGCCCGCCGTTGACGCCGACCGTTCCGGTCCGCAGCCGCCCGGCCACCGCCAGCGCGCGCTCCTCGTCGCCCCCGTGCACCGCGCCCGACAACCCGTACGGCGAGTCGTTGGCGATCCGCACCGCGTCGTCGTCCCCGTCGTGCGGCACGGCCACCAGTACGGGGCCGAAGATCTCCTCCTGGGCGACCCTCGCGGAGTTCGGCACCCCGACGACGAGGGTCGGCTCGATCCAGAAGCCCCTGTCCCGCTCCGGCGGCCGCCCACCGCCACAGGCGAACGCGCCGCCCTCGTCCACGGCCAGCCGCAGGTAGGACTCCACCCGGTCCCGCTGCGCGGCCGAGATCACCGGTCCGCAGACGGTCCCGGGGTCGGTGGGGTCGCCCACGCCCAGCCTGCCCAGCGTCCTGGCCGCGGCGTGCACGCCCTCGTCGAACCGCTCCCGGGGGAGCAGCAGCCGGGTCGTGATCGCGCACCCCTGTCCGGCATGGGTGGCCACCGCGAAGGCCGCCATCGCCGCGGCCGAACCGATGTCCGCGTCCTCCAGCACGATGTAGGCGGACTTGCCGCCCAGCTCCAGGAAGACCCGCTTCACGGTCGCCGCCGCCGAGGCCATCACCGAGCGGCCCGTCGCGGTGGAACCGGTGAACGAGACCAGGTCCACCCGCGGGTCGGCGACCAGCTGGGCGCCGAGCGCGTGCGAGGAGGAGGTGACGACGCCCAGCACGCCGGGCGGGAAGTCCGTCTCCTCGTGGACGATCCGCGCCATGAACTCGGCCACCAGGGGAGTGTCGGGGGCGGGTTTGAGCACCACGGTGTTACCCGCCGCCAGGGCCGGGCCCAGCTTGGCCAGGTTGATCTGGTGCGGGAAGTTCCACGGGGTGATCGCGCCGACCACCCCGGCGGGCTCGCGCAGCAGGGTACGCCGCGACGTCATGCCCATCGGCGCGCCCACCCCCAGATCCCGCGACCACTCGTAGGACTCGGCGAGGTCGGCGAACCAGCCCAGGTCCGCCACCGGGGCGTCCAGCTGGGGGCCGTACGTCAGGAAGACCGGGCAGCCGGCCTCCGCCACCGTCAGCTCCCGCAGTTCGGAGGCGTGCGAGACGAGCCCGTCTCGCAGCTGGCGCAGGCAGCGGGCACGCAGCCGCGGGTCGGCGGACCACACCCCGGCGTCGAACGCCTCCCGCGCCGCGCCGATCGCCGCGTCCATGTCGGCGGGCGTCCCGTCGAGGGCCTCGCCGACCACCTCCTCGGTGGCGGGGTTGACGCTCGCGAACCGGCCGCTCATCGCCGCCCCCTTACGGCCGGAGCCCGCTCCGGCGCACGATCGGAGGACGGCGCGGCCCGTTCCGGAACCCGGCGGGCCCGAGCGGTCGTGGTCCGGCGCGGCAGGCCGGGGCGGCGACTCACGGGCGGTCCCAGAGAGCGACGGGGGCGCCGCCCAGCCGGTACCAGCCGCCGGGTCTGCCACCGGCGCGCTCCATCCGGCGCTTCATGCCGTCGGTCAGCACGCCCGCCTGGATCATCTCCACGAACAGCGCGGTGGCGTTGCCGAAGTCGAACCAGTCGCGCTGCCACGACCACTTCATCTCACCGGCGTACCTGAACCACGAACCGCCGATCCCCGCCACCTCGTACGGCGTGCCGTCGGGGCGCGTCGCCTCGGCGACCTGCTTCCAGAAGCCGACCACCTCGCCGGCGACCTCGTCGACGAGGACCTTCTGGTACGGGTACCGCCAGCCGTCGAGACCACCCATCTCCTGGCCGAGCGCGATGTCGCGGATCTCCCGCCGGCCCACGGCCATGAACTCCAGCTCGGGCCCGAGGTTCCAGCCGTAGGTGGCGTCCTCGGTGTAGAGGGAGGCCAGCGGCCTCCAGTCGCCGAGGCGCTCGCACTCCCGGTTGGACGACAGCCACAGCCGGACCATCTCGTCCAGCTCTTCGCGGGGATACATCAGTCCTCCAGTCGCAGGGCCCGGGTCGGGCAGTTCCGCACGGCTTCGCGCACCGCGTCGAGCAGGGTGTCGGGCAGAGAGCCGGGCAGGGCGTCTCGCCGAATCTCCACCACGCCGCGTCTGGGCACGGAGAAGACCTCCGGGGCGGCGAACTCGCACTCGGCGTGCCCCTGGCACAGGTCGGGATCCAGGACGACCCTCATCGGGCCCGCCTGCGGTAGCGGACCGCGCAGGGCTGCCGGAGCTGGACGACCATCTTGCTGTGGTCGTTCTCGTAGCTGTCCAACGGCTGGGCGGGCGCGAACTCCCAGTCCCGCAGCAGCACCGAGAAGATCGCCTTCAGCTGGACCATCGCGAACTGGGCTCCCACGCAGCGGTGCCTGCCGGCCCCGAACGGGATCCATGTCCACCGGTTGACCAGGTCCTCCTGGCGCGGCTCCGCGTAGCGCCCCGGCTGGAACTCGTCCGGCGCGGGGAAGTCGTCGGGCAGCCGGTTGGAGATCGCGGGGGAGGCGGCCACCAGCTCGCCGGGCTCGATGTCGTACCCGCACACCCGCTGCGCTGTCTTGGCCACCCGCATGAGCAGGATCAGCGGCGGGTGCAGCCGCAGCGCCTCCTTGATCGCCGACTCCAGCACCGGAATCTCGCGCAGCGCCTGGAAGCTCACCGTGGAGCCGTCGGCGTACAGCGCGTCCAGCTCCCCGGTCACCTCCGCCAGCACCGCCGGGTTGCGCAGCAGCTCGATGAGCGTCCAGGCGGCGGTGCCGGAGGTGGTGTGGTGCCCGGCGAACATCATCGAGATGAACATCCCGGTGACCTCGTCGGCGCCGAAGCGCGGCGTGCCGTCCTCGTTTCTGACCGAGAGCAGCACGTCCAGCAGGTCGCGGTCCTCCCGCGCCGCGGGACCGCGCGAGTCCATGATCTCCTGGACCAGCGCCACGAGCTTCACCCTGGCCTCGTCGCGGCGGCGGAACGACTCGATGTCGGCGTACGGGTCCACGAACGCGATCGGGTCGGTGCCGCGCTCGAGATCGTGGTAGAGGCGCGCGAACCGCACGTCGAGCTGCTCGCGGAACCTCCGGCCGATCAGGCACGAGGAAGAGGTGTAGATCGTCAGCTCGGCGAACCAGTCGAGCAGGTCGATCTCGCCCTCGTCGCCCCAGAGCGCGACCAGCTCCCTGACCTCACGCTCGATGGTCTCGGCGTGCTCGCGCATCATGGTGGCCCGCAACGCCTGGTTGTGCAGCATCTCCTTGCGCCGCTCGGGCGGGGCGTCGAACACCACGCCCTCCCCGAAGATCGGTTTCATGAACGGGTACGCCTCGGCCTGGTCGAGGTCCTCTTCCGTGGAGCGGAAGAAGAACTCGTTGGCCTCCGCGCCGGACAGCAGCACGACAGGCCGCCCCGCCAGCGCGAACGCGCCGACGTCCCCGCACTCCTCCCGCACCCGCCGCATCAGCCCGATCGGATCGGTGCGCAACTCCTCCAGGTGCTCACTCCCCGACACCACAGGCCTGTTATTGGCGACGCTGGCGCGTCGCGGTTCGGCCGCTCTTACCCGGTGACTTCCCTCGTCGTTCATCCGCTTCGCTCCTTCACTCCTCAGTCCGGTCACCGGCGCGGCCTCACGGGTAGTCCCTCAGGGGAATGTCGTGGGCGCGTCCTCATGGGTGTTCTTGGCGTAGGGGTGCTTCCGGTTCGATTTCGAGAAGGGTTATGTGGGCGCCGCGGGGCATGGAGACGACGGCGAGGACGGCCGCGGCCACGTCGCGGGGCTTGAGGAAACGGTCGTGTCTGGCCAGCCCGAACCTCGTCCAGTCGTCCAGGACCGGTTGCAGGACTTCCACGGGCCAGGTGGACCCCATGCCGGAGAGCGTCGGCCCCGGGCGCAGGACCGAGGTGCGTACCCCGGTGCCTTCCAGCTCCATCTGCATCGCCCTGGCCAGTCCCTCCAGCCCGTTCTTGGCGGCGACGTAGGCGCCCATCCGGGGCCGCGGCAGGCGTACGACGTCGGAGGTGACGAACACGATGTCACCGCGGCCCCTGGCCGCCATCGCGGGGACCACCGCGGACACGAACCGCTGGGTGCCGACGAGGTTGAGCTGGAGTTGAACCTCGAAGGAGGGGGTGGAGGTCTGGTAGGAGTTCTCCGGCGTCACCTCTCCGGCGCAGGTGACCACCACCTCTATTTCACCTAACGCTTGCTCGGCTGCGGAGACAAAAAAAGAGACGGACTCGTCCGAGGTCACATCCAGCGGCAGCGCCACCGCCTCCCCGCCCCCGGCCCGGATCTTCGCCGCCAGCTCCTCGCAGATCGCCGTCCGGCGCGCTCCCAGCGCCACCGGATACCCGGCCTCCGCCAGTCCCACGGCCACGGCCGCGCCGATACCCGACGAGGCCCCGGTGACCAGGACCGGCCTGCGCTCGGGATGCGGGGGAATTCTCGGCATGGGAAACCTCCATGGTCAGCGGCTCGTGTACGGCGCGGGCTCCGGCTCGGTCATCGGGGGTGGCGGGGGGCTCGGGCGGTCCGGGCGCCGGGCGGGCAACCCGGTGAGGGGCGCTCGGGAACCCCCGCCGGCTCGCCGGCGCGTCACGCTCACCGGCCGGCGGGCGGCTCCTCGGACGTCGCACGAGGCGGAAGGCGCTCCGGATACCTCGGTGGCGGTTCATCGGCGTGTCACGCTCATCGGCAGGTGGGCGAAGCCGCGTACGTTGGCGGAGTGCACCCGTTCCGCCGCGGCCAGGTCGATCTCGTAGCCGGTGATGTGCCGGGCCAGCTCGCCGAGCACCACCCACGCCTCCAGCCGGGCCAGTGAGGCGCCCAGGCAGAAGTGGCCGCCGCGGCCGAAGCTGATCAGTTCGCTCGTGTCGCGGTCGAGGTCGTAGCGGTCGGGGCCGGGGAACACCCGCCCGTCGCGGTTGGCCGAGCCGACCAGGAGCAGCAGCCGGGAGCCGGTCGGCAGCCGCGTACCGTGCATCTCGACCTCGCCGGTGACGCGCCTGGCGAGCATCTGAGAGGAGGTGTCATAGCGAAGGGTCTCCTCCACCCACGGCCCGATCGCCCCGCCCAGCGCCTTGGCACCCTCCGCCGGGTTCAGGTACGCCCAGTACAGGGCGTTGGCGAGCAGCTTCGTGGTGGTCTCGTTGCCCGCGACCACCATCAGGAACAGGAACGCGATGATCTCCTCGTCGGTCAGCCGGTCACCGTCGATCTCCGCGTCCAGCAGGGCGCTGGTCAGGTCCTCGGTCCGGTGCGCGCGGCGTCGCGCGAGCATGTCGGAGTAGTAGACGACCAGATCCAGTGAGGCGGCCATGCCCTCCTGCGGCACGTCCTGCAGGCCGTCGTCGCGGTGCACCACCACGTCGGCCAGCCGTCGCAGCTCCTGCCGGTCGGCCTCGGGTACCCCCATCAGCTCGGAGATCACGTCCATCGGCACCCGCCCCGCGACGGCGGTGACCCAGTCGAACCGTCCGGACTCCAGCGCCGGCTCCAGGTACAGCCGGGTGATCTCCCTGATCCTCGGCTCCAGGGCGGCCACCCGGCGCGGAGTGAACCCCCGTGAGACCAGCGCCCGCATCCTGGTGTGCCGGGGCGGGTCCATGGCCAGGAAGGACATCGTCCGGTGCGCCTTCGGCCCCCACGCGGTGGGCTCCAGCGACACCCCGTACCCGTTGGAGTAGGTCGCGGTGTCCCTGAACGCGGTGCTCACGTCACCGTGCCGGGACAGCGCCCAGAAGTCCAGCTCCTCGTTGCGGTAGAGCGGCGCCTCCTCCCTGAGCCTGGCGTAGATCGGATACGGATCCTCATGAACCGCATAGTCATAAGGGCTGTACACGAGCTGTGTTGTCGGCGACGCTGCGCGTCGCGGTTGCGGCCTCACGGGCACTCCTCAGTCCGGGGGAAGATGGTTCTGGCCGTGGTGGCGAGGAGGCCGGGGAGGTCGCGGTAGGAGAGGTGGCCCATTCCCGCCTGGACCAGCGCGCCGTAGAAGGCCAGCTCGAAGGCCTGCAGGGCGGCGGGGGAGGCGTCGGTGGCGCCGGAGATCCGTTCGTGGACACGGAGCCCGATGCGGGCACGCAGCCGGAGGACGTTGGGCTCGTCGGCGAGCATCGCGGTGGTGCACGCGGCCGAGAGCGCCGGGTCGTCGGCGACCAGCAGCGCCACCGCGCTCAGCGCCTCGGCGGCCCGGTCGGCGGGGGAGCCGCCGGGGAGCGGGTCCGGTTCCGGCAGGTCGCGCAGCCGCCGCCAGAACACCTCCGCCAGCAGGTGGTTCTTGGAGGCGAAGTAGGTGTAGGCGGTGGCGGGCGCGACCCCGGCCCGCTTGGCGACCCCGCGCACCGTCAACCCCTCGTACCGGTGCTCGGCGACCTCCTCGACCGCCGCCTCGGTGAGCCTGCGCACGGTCTCGGCCTGCCGGTCCGACAGCCGGGCCCGGGGCGCCTCGGTGGTCCTGGGCATTGTCGCTCCTCAAACTGGACACCTGTCCAGAAGCTAGCCCACGCCCCGCCCCTTGCCTAGTCCCAAACTCCGGACGCGAGGACGGGTGATGCCCCGGCCGCGCGGCACCGTACGGGTGCGGGGAAGTCGAGATAATCGGGGTATGCGGTTCGACGTTCTCGGCCCCACCCGGATCCGGCTCGATGATGGGCGCGCGGTCGTCGTGGGCGGGCCGCGGATGCGCGCGCTGCTCGTGATGCTCCTGCTCGACGTGGGAAAGGTCGTGACCACCGAACGGCTGATCGGCGGCCTGTACGGCGCCGATCCGCCCGCGGGCGTCGCCAATGCCCTGCAGTCGCAGGTCTCGCGGCTGCGCAGGGCACTCGGTGCCCAGGAAGTGATCGAGTTCCACCCGGCGGGCTACCGGCTCGTGGCCGGTGCCGATGCCGTCGACGCCCACCGCTTCGAGCGGCTCGCCGCCGAAGGCCGGCGTCTCCTGGCCTCCGGTGACTGCGGGCGGGCGGTCGAACCGCTGGGCGAGGCGCTCTCGCTGTGGCGCGGGCCCGTGCTCGCCGACGTGGCGGAGTTCCCGTTCGCCCAGGCGCCCTCGGCCAGGCTGGAGGAGCTCCGGCTCGACTGCGTGGAGGATCGCCTGCAGGCCGAGCTGGAACTGGGCCGCCACCGTGAGCTGGTGGCCGAGCTACAGGAGCTGACCGCCGCACATCCCCTCAGAGAGCGGCTGTACGGGCAGCTGATGCGCGCCCTGTACGGCTCGGGCAGGCAGGTCGAGGCGCTGGAGGTCTACGACAGGGCCAGACGGATCCTCGGCGAGGAGTTCGGCGTGGACCCGTCGGCGGAGCTGGCCGCCGTGCACCTGGCGGTGCTCAGGGCCGATCCCGAACTGACCGGCGCCCCCGTCGCCGGTGCCCCACCCCTCCGGTCGGGTCTGCGGGCCCCGCTGACCAGCTTCGTCGGCAGGGAAGGCGAGATGTCCGAGCTCCGCGCGCTGCTCGGCGAGGCGAGACTGGTCACCCTGGTCGGCCCCGGCGGCGCGGGCAAGACCAGGCTGGCCGGTGAGATCGCCGCCGGGGAGCAGGGGGAGGTTTGCTTCGTGGAGCTGGCCCCCGTCTTCGACGGCGGGGAGGTGACCCAGGCGGTCCTCGGGGCGATGGGGGTCCGCGACGCCCGGCTGTTCCCCGGTCCCGGCCGGCCGGTACCCACCCCCCTTGCCAGGCTGGTCGCGGCGCTGGCCGACCGTCCGCTGCTGCTCGTCCTGGACAACTGCGAGCACCTGGTGGCGGAGGCCGCCGAGCTCGCCGACCGGCTGCTCGCCGCCTGCCCGGCGCTGCGCGTCCTGGCCACCAGCAGGGAGGCGCTCGGCATCACCGGGGAGGTGATCCACCCGGTCGCGCCGCTGCCGGTGCCGAGGGCCGGCACAGCCGCCGGGGAGGCCACGGCCTACCCGGCCGTGCGACTCCTCGCCGACCGGGCAGCCGCCGTGTGCCCCGGTTTCCGCGTCGACGACACCAACGTCGAGCAGGTGCTGGACATCTGCCGGGCACTGGACGGCCTGCCCCTCGCTCTGGAGTTGGCCGCGGCACGCCTGCGCTCCCTGTCGGTGACCGAGGTGGCCTCCCGGCTGGGCGACCGGTTCCGGCTGCTGTCGCGTGGCAGCCGCACCGCGCTGCCCCGGCACCGGACGCTGCGCGCCGTGGTCGCCTGGAGCTGGGACCTGCTCGACGACGACGAGCGGTCGCTGGCCGGGCGGCTGGCCGTCTTCGTGGGTGGCGCGACGCTGGAGGCGGTCGGGCGGGTGTGCGGGCTGCCGGAGGCCGAGGCCGTCGACCTGCTGAGCTCCCTGGCGGAGAGGTCGCTCATCGAGCGGGTGGGCGGGCGCTACCGCATGCTGGAGACCATCCGCGCGTATTGCGCGGAACGGCTGGCCGAGACCGGCGAGACCGAGGCGCGCCGCGAGGCGCATGCCTCGTACTACACGGATCTGGCGGCCACGGCGGACCGCCGGCTGCGCGGCGCCGGGCAGCTGGAGTGGTTGCGAAGGCTGGACGAGGAGCGCGACGACCTGCACGCCGCGCTGCGCTGGGCCATCGACACCGGCAGGACCGGGCAGGGGCTGCGCCTGCTGGCCGGGCTCGCCATGTACTGGTGGATGCGGGGCCGCCGCTGGGAGGGCGCGGGCCTGGCCACCGACCTGCTCGGTGTGATCGGGCCGGCCCCGGTAGAGGGACTGGAGGAGGAGTACGCCATCTGCGTGCTCGTCGCCTTCGGTGGCGAGTCGCGGTCGCCCCGGCTGCTGGCCCTGCTGGAGGCGGCCGCACCGCTCGTTCCGGCGATCGACCAGCCGTACCGGTGGCCGTTTCTGGCCATGCTGCGGGCGATGTTCACCGGCCCGGTCGCGGACCTCCGCTCCCACCTGCCGCGGATCCCGGTCATCGCCGACCCGTGGGTCCGGGCTCTGTCCCACTTCGGCTGCGGCTACTTCCAGCTGTACGACGGCGACGCCGGGGGCGCCGAGCGCTCCTTCGAGGACGCGCTGGAGCTGTTCGGCTCCATCGGGGAGCGGTGGGGCAGTGCCCTCACCCTGGCCGAACTCGCCGAGCTCGCCGACCTGCGGCAGGACGTGGCGGCGTCGCGCGCGCTGGCCGACGAGGCGCTCCGGCTGGCCGAGGAGCTCGAATCGGCCGAGGACATCGCGGATCTCATCTGCCGCAGGGCCCTGGGAATCGTGCGTGAGGGCGACCTCGCGACCGCTCACGCGGAGTACCTGCGCGCGGCCGTGTACGCCCGCGGGGCGGGCACGCCCGATGTGATGGCCAAGGTACGGCACGGGCTCGCCGAGGTCGCCAGGCTCCGCGGCGAGCTGGACGAGGCCCGCACCCTCGCCCGCGAGGCACTGGACCTGTGTCCACAGGAGTGGTACGCCGCCGAGGAGACGCGGTTGCGCATCACCGTCGAACTGGGCCGGATCGCCACGTCGAGCGGAGACGGGGCCGGGGCGAGGGCCTGGTACCGCGAGGCGCTGGAACCGGCGCTACACCGCTACCTGCTCGTGGCGGGTTCGGCGATCGAGGGCCTGGCGGAGGTCGTGCTGCTGGAGAACGACGTCCGGGGAGCGGCCCGGCTGCTGGGGGCGGCCACGGCTCTCAGCGGCGCCGCGGCGGCGCACCCGGACGCGGCCCGGGTCACGGCAGCTGTCCGCGCCCGGATCGGCGGCGCCGCGTACGAGAAGGAGTGGCGTGCGGGAACCCGCATGTCGCGGAGCGAGGTGCTTTCGATGCTCGAGGCATGACCATGTCCGGGTGACTCCGACCGCGCGGTCGTCAGTGGCCGTCAGCACGAGGTGCGCGGGCCGTCAGCGCCGACGATCACGATGGCGGGCATGACCGATCACCTCCCGATCACCGACCGCCGCAGGCGGGCGACCCTCGCCGTCGCCTGCCTGGCGGCGCTGCTGCTCTCCGTTGACGTCACAGTCCTGCACCTCGCCCTTCCCCAGTTGGTCGCGGACCTGCGGCCCTCGGCCACCCAGATCCTGTGGATCGGCGACGCGTACGGTTTCGCGCTCGCCGGCCTGCTGATCACGATGGGCAACCTCGGCGACCGGATCGGCCGCAGGAGGCTGCTCCTCATCGGCGCCACGGCCTTCGGGGCGGCCTCGGCGGTGACCGCCTACGCGCCCACCCCCGAACTGCTCATCGCGGCCCGCGTCCTGCTCGGCGTGGCGGGTGCCACGATCATGCCCTCCACCCTGTCGATCATCCGTAACGTCTTCACCGACCCGAGGCAGCGGACCACGGCGATCGGTCTGTGGAGCGGGATGGGCGCGGCGGGGTTCGCCCTGGGGCCAGTAGTCGGCGGTCTGCTACTCGATCACTTCTGGTGGGGGTCGGTCTTCCTGATCAACGTGCCGGTGATGGCGCTCATCGTGGTCGCGGGCCTCGCCGTGCTGCCGGAGTCACGCAACCCCGCCGCGGGGCGGGTGGATCCCGCGAGCGTGTTGCTCTCCCTCGTCGGCGTCACCTCTTTGATCTACGCTGTAAAGGAGGCAGCCGGTCATGGTCTCACGGATGCCGGAGTACCGGTGGCGGCGGTCGTGGGGATCGCCGCGCTGGTGATGTTCGCCCGGCGGCAGACTCGGCTGGCCGAGCCACTGATCGACGTTCGTCTCTTCCGGCGCCGGGCCTTCACCGCGTCGGTCGGCGCCAACCTCATCGCCATCTTCGGCATGTCCGCGCTGTCGCTGATCTTCGCCTGGTACTTCCAGCTGGTCCTGGGCTGGTCGCCGCTGCGTGCCGGTCTCGCGGGACTGCCCGGTGGCCTGTCGGCGGCGGTCGGCGGGGTGCTGGCGGCCGGGTTGATCACCCGATGGGGCCGGGCCAGGGTGGTGGCGCTGGGCCTGGCGATGGCCGCCGCGGCCTTCGCCTGCTACAGCCGGGTCGGGCTCGACACCCCCTACCTCTACTTTCTCGTTCCCATGATCGTCTGCGGGGTGGGCATCGGGCTGACGTTCGCGGTCACCAACGACACGGTGCTCGCGAGCGTGCCCAGGGAGCGGGCCGGTGCCGCGGCGGCGATCTCCGAGACCTCCTTCGAACTGGGCGGCGCGCTGGGCATCGCGATCTTGGGCAGCATCCTGACCGGTGTCTACCGGGGCGACCTCCGGCTCCCGGCGGGGGCGCCGGGCGAGGTGACCGCCGCCGCGGCGGAGTCGCTGCCCACCGCTCTGAGGGCCGCCGCGGCGCTCCCGGCCGAGCTGGGGGAGGTCGTCGCCGAGGCGGCCAGGCGGGCCTTCGTCACCTCGGTCGGGGTGACCTCGCTCGCCGCCGCGGTGCTGATCGCGGTCCTCGCCGCGGTCTCGCTCGCCGGTCTGCGCGGCGTGCCCGATGTGATCCCCGAAGAACTCCTTTCCGAACCGCGTAGCTGACCTGTAAGGCGCACGGATCACGTGGGTGCCGCGGCCCGCCACAATGGGGGCGATTTCACTTGTGGCAGGAGAGCCGTGAAATCCTGAGAAGTCAGGAAAGGGGAAGCGGATGGGATGCGCGCTTGTCACCGGGGCCTCGCGGGGGCTCGGTGCCGCCATCGCCGTGCGGCTCGCCGAGGACGGCTGGACCGTCGCCGTCAACTACGCCCACGACACCGCGGGTGCCACGGCCGTCGCCGAGCGTATCTCCGCGGCCGGGGGCCGGGCGTGCGTGGCCCGCTTCGACGTGACGGACGATGAGTCGGTACGGCGGGGGATCGCGGAGGTGGTCGAGAAGGCGGGACCGGTCGAGATAGTGGTCAACAACGCGACCGGGCCCCAGCCGCTGGTCCCCCTCGCCGAGCAGACCTGGGAGCATCACCTCGACCAGCTCCGGTTCTTCGTCAAGGCGCCGCTGCTGATCCTGCGGGCCGTGCTGCCCGCGATGCGCGAGGCCGGCCGGGGCCGGATCGTCAACGTGGGCAGCGAGGTCGTCGACCTGGGCAACGTCGAGATGGGGCACTACGTCGCGGCCAAGGCGGCGCTGCACGGTCTGACCCGTTCCTGGGCCAACGAGCTCGGACGGTACGGCATCACCGTCAACACCGTCGAGCCCGGCTGGATACCGGTGGAGCGCCATGAGGGAATGGACGTCGAGGAGTACCGCGCGGGGCTGCCGCTGGGCCGGATGGGGGTGCCCGCCGAGGTGGCCGACGCGATCGCCTTCCTGGCCTCGCCCGGTGGCCGTTTCATCACCGGTCAGCGCCTGGCGGTCAACGGCGGCAACACCATGTCCTGAGGCGTGCGGGCCACCGCCGCCCCGCCTCCAGGACGCGTCGATCCCGTTTCCGGCCGGCACTTGTTCCCGGCCCGCGGTTCATGTGCCCCCGGCGCCCCTGTCCGAGCCGTCGCGAGAGCGCCGGTCGCCGGCCCATGTCCTGACGGCCGACCGGCCCGCTCGGCTCGGACAGTGCCCGCCCAGCTTCTGAGAGCGCTCTCAGAAGGGTGGAGTTTGGGCCGTCCGGTCAGGGGTGATGTGGCTGTATCGCGTTGCGAATGGCCTGGTGGGCGGGGTTTGCAGGCCATGGGTCAGGCATCGAACAGGTGTTCAGTCGAGAGAGCGCTCTCGCGAAACTATTGACTCGGCAGCGTCACAGCGTAAGGATCTGCGAAGTGCGGACTCGGGGGCCGCCACGACCGTCGCTGTGCCTGGAGAACGGACCTTCGATGATCAGACCCTTCGCCCGGCCGGGCGCCAACCGGAGCCGGCTCGCGGTACTGGCGAGCCTCACAGTCCTGGCGGCCGGTGTCGCCGGAATCCCGAGCGCGGGCGCCGAGACCGCGGCGGGCGGCCGGCAACCGGTGATCGGCAAACCGGCCCTGGACGCCCGCGGCTGCGCCCGCATCGAGAAGAAGCTGCCCACCCTCGCCGAGTGGCCCAAGGTCGACAGCGCCATCGATCAGAACCGGTCGGACGAGAAGCGGGTGGCGAAGATCCTCGCGGGCATGACGCTCGCCGAGAAGGTCGGCCAGATGACCCAGCCGGAGATCACTGCGATCACTCCCGACGAGGTCAAGCAGTACTTCATCGGCTCGGTGCTCAACGGCGGCGGTGCGTGGCCCAACCGTGACAAGCACGCCGCGCCGAAGGCCTGGCTCGACCTCGCCGACGCCTACTGGAACGCCTCCGTCGCCACCCGGACGAAGATCCCCGTCATCTGGGGCATCGACGCCGTTCACGGCAACAACAACGTCTACGGCGCGACGGTCTTCCCGCACAACATCGGCCTGGGCGCCGCGCAGGACCCGTGCCTGGTGCGTGACATCGGGGCGGCGACCGCCAGGCAGATTCGCGCGACCGGCCAGGACTGGGCGTTCGCGCCCACCCTCGCCGTTCCCCTGGACGACCGGTGGGGCCGTACCTACGAGGGCTTCTCGGAGGACCCCCGGATCACCCGCGCGTACGGCTACGAGGCGGTCAGGGGACTGCAGGGCAAGCACCCGCGCGGCATCGGCTCCGACGGCGTCATCGCCACCGCGAAGCACTTCATCGGTGACGGCGGCACCGTCAAGGGCGTGGACCAGGGTGTCAACCCCTCGTCCGAGGCCGAGATGATCAACGTGCACGGCCAGGGCTACTACAGCGCGCTCGCGGCCGGCGCCCAGAGCGTGATGGCGTCGTTCAACAGCTGGACCAACGCCGACCTGGGTATCAACGAGGGCAAGCTGCACGGCAGCAAGCGAGCCCTCACCGACATCCTCAAGCAGAAGATCGGTTTCGACGGCATCGTCGTCTCCGACTGGAACGGCATCGGCCAGGTCGCCGGGTGCACCAACGCGAGCTGCCCGCAGGCGATCAACGCGGGCATCGACGTGGTCATGGTGCCCAACGACTGGAAGGCGTTCATCGCCAACACGATCGCCCAGGTCCAGAGCGGTGAGATCCCGATGGCGCGCATCGACGACGCGGTGACCCGCATCCTGCGCGTGAAGCTGCGCACCAACGTGCTCGACGGGCCGAAGCCCTCCAAGCGCGCCTTCGCCGGTTCCACCGACGCGCTGCAGGCGAGGAAGCTCGCCAGGGAGGCGGCGCGCAAGTCGCAGGTCCTGCTCAAGAACAACGGCAAGGTCCTGCCGCTGGCCGCGAACTCCAAGGTCCTCGTGGTCGGCAAGAGCGCCGACAGCCTGCAGAACCAGACCGGCGGCTGGACCCTCACCTGGCAGGGCACCGGTAACGTCAACGCCGACTTCCCCAACGGCACGACGATCCTCGGCGGCCTGCGCGAGGCGCTCGGCGCGGCCAACGTCACCTTCAACGAGACCGGCGAGGGCGTCGACCCCTCGGCGTACGACGCGGTCATCGCGGTGATCGGCGAGACGCCGTATGCCGAGGGCGTCGGGGACCTCGCGCGGCGCTCGCTGGAGGCCGCCAAGATCTACCCCGCCGACCTCGCCGTGCTGGAGCGGGTCAGCGGCAAGGGTGCGCCCGTCGTCACCGTCTATGTCAGCGGCCGGCCGCTCTGGGTCAACAAGGAGCTCAACCGCTCCGACGCCTTCGTCGCCGCGTGGCTGCCGGGCACCGAGGGCGGCGGCGTCGCCGACGTGCTCGTCCGGGGCAGGTACCGCGACGGTTTCACCGGCAAGCTGCCCTACTCCTGGCCCAAGAGCGCCTGCCAGACGCCGCTCAACGCGGGCACCGAGGGCTACGACCCGCTCTTCCCGCTCGGCTACGGCCTGCGCAACGGCCAGACGGGGTCGGTCGGCACGCTCGACGAGACCGCGCCCGAGTTCGGCTGTGGCGGGCAGGGCGGCGGCGGTGAGGCGACCGAGGATCTGGAGATCTTCAACCGGACCGACATCGCGCCCTACAAGAGCTTCATCGGTTCGGCGGAGAACTGGGGCGGCACCGAGATCGGCGCCGACGGCCAGGCGTCGCACGCCGAGATCTCCGTGGTGCAGTCAGACGTCAACGTGCAGCAGGACGGCCTGAAGGCGACCTGGAGCGGCACGGGCCCGGCCCAGATCTACCTGCAGGACCCGGCGGGCGGCTCCGATCTTCGGGGCTATCTCAACTCCGAGGCGGCTCTGGTCTTCGACACGATCGTCCACCAGGCCCCGGCCGCCAGGACCGTGCTCAGCGTGCACTGTGTCTATCCGTGCTTCTCCGAGGTGGTGGCGACCTCCCTCTTCCAGGGACTCCCGGCCGGGAGCAAGGCGACGGTCAAGATCCCTATCGCCTGCTTCGCCGCGGGGGGCCTCGACCTTGAGGTGGTCAACACCCCGTTCCTCGTCTACACCGACGGAGCCTTCTCCGCCTCGTTCGCCAATGTCCGCTGGGTGCCGAAGGCGGCCAACGACCCCGATGCCAAGAAGTGTGAGGACCTGACCTAGGGCTCTTCGCACACGGGAGACGCGAGGGACGGGGTTCGGTGGTGTCCGGCCGCCGAGCCCCGTCCCTCGCGTCTCCGGTCCGGGCCGGGGACGCGGGGGTCAGTCCGTGGGAAGCAGGGTTCCGAGCGGTCCGAGATCGAGGTTGAGGTCGGAGGGCGAGAGCCCGAAGCGTTCGCACAGTTCGGTCATCGCCTCCTCAAGACGCATGAGCGTCAGGCCCAGCACCTCGACCTGCTCCTCGGTCAGGTCCCCCTGTTCCATCCGGCGCACGCACTGGCGTTCCACCAGCTGTCGCACGAGTTCGACGAGGGTGAGTACGAGGCGGGTCAGGTCCCGCTCGACCGCCTCGGGGTCGGTGTTCACCCGCCACCGGCCGCCCCGCGCCGCTCTCCGGGTGTTCCGGAAGCCCTCCCAGGTGTTCACGGAGTCCTTCCGCCCGCTCGCCGGAGTCCCTTTCGCCGGAGTCACTGAGCGCGCCCTGCCGGATGTCCTCCGCGCGGTTCGCAGGTCCTCCGCGGCGGCGCGGAGCCTCTCCCGGGTGACGCCGGGGTCCTCCGTCTCGCGAAGGTTCTCCGTGGGCGGGCCGTCGCCGGGACGGTTCACCGTGGGGACCCGTGGTCCGGTGGGTCGAGCGCACTCGCCGGGGTGGTCGCGTCGGATGTCCGTACGACCGTGACCGCGCCCGGCGGGTGCACGGAGGGAATCGCGTCGGTCGCCCGTACGGATGTGATCAGGGCACGCAGTGAGATGCGGACGAGGTCGATGTCGGCGATGGAGAGCACGAGGTCGCCGCTGACCACGACCCCGCCCGCCAGCAGCCGGTCGAGCAGGTCGACGAGTGCCACGCGTTCGGCGGGCAGGCGTCCCTGGGCGGCGAGCGCGGCGCCGCGCGGGCGGCGGTCAGGTGTCATCGGGCACCTCCCGGCCGGTCGTGCCGAGATCCAGCACGGTGAAGGAGTACGGTGCCCAGGGGCCGGTGAGCTCCAGGTCGATCCCCTGCCCGCGCAGGCCGTCGACGGCGGCGACGAACTCCTCGGCGTGATCCTCGTCGACGAGGTAGGCGCCGTTCAGCACCATCGGGTCCTCGCGGCCGGACAGCTCCGGATCCTGGGGCCGGTGCCGGTGGCTCGCGACGGAGGTGGCGGCCAGGGTGGCGTGGATGTGCTCCGCGCGCTCGGCCGCCTGGCGCCACGCGTCCTCCCGGTTGCGCAGGCTGGCCCGGCGGCGTTGCAGGTAGGCCGTCCCCGGCTTGCCGCTCTCCGCGGCACTCTCCCCTGCCACCGGCGAGTCGGCCGCGGCCGGGGCGGCGTACGCCTTCACCCCCCACTCCCTGCGCCCGGTGACGTGGGCGAGTACCGCGGCGAAGTCGTCGTGCCTGCGCCGCAGCAGGTCGCGGACCTGCTCCTCGCTGGTGTAGACCGTCACCAGCCGGACCGGTGCGGTGGGGGCCTCCTCCGCGACGGCCTCCACGACGTGATGGTGAGCGCGGGCCGTGTCTCCGACCCAGTCCAGATCCTCCAGAGAGCGCCGTAGCGGCTCCTCGCCGAACTCGTCCAGGGGCACCGGGCTCACGTACGCGACCAGGCCCTCGTGCGTGATCGCACGTACGGGCGCATCGGCCACGCCCGTCACGCCGGCGGGGAGGGCGTGGCCCAGGTCCTGGGCGATCGCGTAGAGGTACGTGCCCGCCTCAGCCATCGCGGTCCCCCTTTCTGGACCTTCTGGGCTCGCGAGGCTCCCGGTACTTCCTTGGCTCTTCGGCACCCCTCGACTCCCTGACCTCTTCGGGGGGTCCCTCTCCCCGTCTGTCCAGGGAGCGGCGCCTCGGGGTCTCCCAGTCCTCCTCCGCGGCGGCCAGCCGGTGGCGCAGGCGGCGGTTCTCCTCGACCAGGTCACGGTCCTGCGCGGTGAGCCAGGGATCGTGCTCCCACCAGTCGATGCCCAGCTCCCGCGCCGTGTCGACCGAGGCGATGAGCAGGCGCAGCTTGATGGTGAGCAGCTCGATGTCCAGCAGGTTCACCCGGATGTCACCCACGATCACGATGCCTCTGTCCAGCACCCGCTCCAGGATGTCGGCGAGATTGGCGGGCTCCCGCCCGCCGGACGCTCCCCGGCCGTAGGGCTGGGAGAACGCGCCGCCGGGGCGTGCCACCTCGGCCATGTCAGCTCGCCTCGCCGCTGTCGGCCCTGCCGCGCCGGTAGCGCTTCACCCTGCGGTACGACAGCAGGTCCCCCTCGGGGCCCAGCTCGACCTGGTAGAGCGCGAGCATGTCGCCCGACGAGGGGATGTGCCGGTCCTCGACGACCTCGACCTCGACCAGCCAGCCGCCCTCCGTCGGTCGTACCTGTGTCACCCCCTCGGTGTCCTTCGAGGTCAGCTCGGCGATGTTCCGCAACCCGGTCGTTCCCGCGGTCGCCGCGGACAGGGCAGGAGAGCGCCGTCCCGGACGGCGGGCCTTCGCCTGCGGCCTGTCCTCCTCCAGGTCCTCCTCGTCCTCGACCTCCTCGTAGGACTCCTCGTCCTCCTCCGGCTCCTCCTCCGTGTCCTCCTCCTCCGTGTCCTCCTCGTCGAAGGCCTCGTCGTCGGAGGTCTTGTAGGAGTCGTCGGCAGGGCGCTCCGCACGGGTTCTGCGCTTGACAGGCACGGGATCGCTCCCCTCGTCGTCTCTCCGCTCTCCGCCGCGGCCGTACCGGCGGCGGTCCGGGCTAGGTGATCATCTCTCGGAGGATCCGCTCCGCGGCCATGGACTCCTCCTCCTCGGAGATCTCGCCGGATGCCCTGGCCTCCGCGAGCTCCTCCAGGCGGCGTCTGACCGCCGCGGGGCTCCGCAGTTCCATCTCGGCCTGTTCCTCAAGCAGCTCCGCGAGCCGGATCAGCCCGCGCAACGGCGCGAGCGGCAGACTGAAGATCAGTCCCAGTGGGTCCATGGTCGATCACCTGCCTTCAGGTCCTGACGAAGTCGTACGGTGCCAGCGGGCCGAGCAGGCGCAGCCCGACCCGGTCCGCCCACCGGGTTCCGAACTCGGCCAGGGCCTCTTCGATCTCCGGCTGCCGGTCGGTCTGCGCGAGCAGGGCCAGATGGGCGGCGTCCTGCTCATGGGTGGGCTCGCGTACCGCGATGGCGACGCAGAGTGGGGTGAAGACGTCGAGCAGCGCGGCGGTGTCGGCCTCGCGCTTGGCCGCGATCGATGTGTTGATCAGCTCTCCGAGCCGCATCCTGGTGTCCCACGTCGCCTCTTCGGGGCGCCCGCGGATCTCGTCGCGCAGCCTCGCCGTCTCGGGGTTCTCCTCCAGGACCTCCCGCAGGATCGTCTGCTCGACATAGCGCCCTTTCACGATGTACTCCGCTCGGCCCTCCAGTTCGTTCAGCGTGTTGAGAAAGTCGTCGTGGTATGGGGTGAGCAACTCGTCGACGACCGCCTGCGCGTCCGTCACCACCGCCCCGAAGCGGAGCGGGAGCACGGGTACCTCGGCGGCGGCTTCGTCCAGCAGCCGCTGGTGGGCCATGAGATCGTCCGGCCTGCCCAGCGGGCGGTCGGTGGGGACGTCGCTCACCAGGGCGGCGATCTCGCCGTACCGCACCAGCCGGACCTGGCCAGGAGGATCTCCCACGCCGAGGGTGTCCGGGGTCAGCTCGACGTCCGCGGGAACGATCCCGTAGATGTAGGAGCTGGCTCCGCGCTCGGGGGCGCCGGACTTCTTGGACCCGGTGGGCCTGGGCCGCTTACCGGAACCGGTGCCACGCCGTCCGGGTGCCTGGCGCTTTTCGGACTTCGACCTGTCGGACTGGGCGGTCCCGGACTTTCCGCTGGGATCGCGCATCTCACTCTTCCCTCCGTCGTCTGCGCCGGGGGGCCGGTTCGCGCTCTTCTTCCTCCTCGAACTCCTCCTCCTTGGACCCGCCGGTCAGGCTGCGGAGCTTCTCTCCGGCCGCGTCCAGCAGCCCGTCCGTCGCGCCCTTGACCTTCGCCTTGCTGCCGCTCCGGGTCACGTCCTGCATCAGCTCCGGCAGCCCCTTCTGGCTGCCGACCTGGGAGAGGTCGAGGCGGTTGACCGCCTCCGCGAAACGCAGGTAGGTGTCAACGCTGGCCACCACGATCCGTACGTCGATGGTCAGGAGTTCGATCCCGACGAGGGAGACCCTGACGAAGGCGTCGATCACGAGTCCCTTGTCGAGGATCGTCTCGATGACGTCGGCCAGACCCGATGAGGATCGGTAGCCGCTCGCTCCGCCCCCCGAAGGTTGGACAATGGTCATGGTGTTCCTCTCCGGTACCTCCTTCGATCACGCCCTGGTGGCCGTCTTGCGACGGGCGGGACGCCTGGGCGGTTCCTCCTCCGATCTGCGGGACGCGCCGGAACCGCGGCGTCGCAACGGGCGCCTGGGCGGCTCCTCCTCTTCCTCGTATTCGCTCTCCTCTTCCTCGGCTTCCTCCTCGCCGGGCTCTTCTTCTTCTTCGAGTTCCTCTTCTTCCTCGGGGCCCTCGGCCTCCTCCTCTTCCCGGAGAGCCGTCTCCTGGTCCTTGACGACCTTGCTGTCGCGGATCTCGCCTCGCCAGCCCTGAAGGTCGTCGGGGTGCAGGAGCACCTCGTTCATGACGTGCCGGCGGAAGTGCTTGAGTTCGAGGCGCGCGCGCCTGCCCTGGGCGCGCCACAGGTTGCCGGTGCGCTCGAACAGGCCCTGCGGGTGGTACTCCAGGACGAGCAGGATCCGGGTGAGCTCGGGGGCGATCTCGTGGAAGGTAACGGCGCCGTCCACGTACCCCTTTGCACCCTTCGAGCGCCAGATGATCCGCTTGTCGGGCACCTGTTCGATGATCGTCGACTCCCAGTCGCGGTGGGACAGGAAGACCTGTGCCTTCCAGTGCAGCTTCTCGTCGGACGGCTGGTCGACGTTCTCGACCTTCTTCATGAACTTCGGGAAGTCGCCGAACTGGGTCCACTGGTCGTAGGCCATCCGGACCGGAACACCGATGTCGATCGTTTCGACGATGTTCATCAGCTTCAGCTTCTTGCCTTTACCTCCCTTTCCGCCCTTGCCTCCGGTGATCTTCTGCATCAGGCCGCCGACAGCCATCTTGCCCAGTCCCTTGATCAGGCCCCCGGCCATCGATCCTTTCGAGCCGCCACCTGTCACGGCGCTCATCAGGCTCGATCCGTCGCCTCCGGCGTAGCCGGTCAACCGGCCGGTCACGCCCTTGACCTTGTCACCCACCGATGACAGCGCCCGCTCCCCGGCGGCTCCGAGGAGATTCTGGAACTCGTGGGTGAGCCGGTCCATGGGGGATTCCTGGCCGTTCTGCTGCTTGGGCCGGTCCGTTGAGGTCTCAGCCATCGAGATCACCCCCGTGCCCTGGCGGGTGCCCGCCTGGTGCGCGGCGGTGCCGATCCACGGCGGGAGGGGGCCCGGCTCCTGGGCCTGGCCGGCGCTTCCTCCTCTTCCTCTTCCTCTTCCTCTTCCTCTAGCTCCTCTTCTTCCTCCTCCTCGGGCTCTTCTTCCTCTTCTTCGTCCCTCGGCCGGGACTTCTCACGGGCTCTCGTGGCCTTCCCGCGGCGCTTCCGGCGTACCTCGGGCTCCTCTTCCTCTTCTTCCTCTTCGGCCTGCTCAGGGTTCCGCAGTGACTCGGCCCGGTCGTGCAGCCTGCTGCTCAGCGAGTCGATCTGCGTGCTCACCGCTGCTTTGGCGGCGTCCTTGCCCGCGTCCAGGAGATCGCTGCGAACGCTTTCGATGATCTTTTCCACTTCCGGAGAGGAGGTGAGCATCTTCAGCCCCTGCTGCAACAGGTCGCCCTTGCCGGCGCGCAGGTGGCCGGTCACGCCGGCGATGGCCAGCGCCGCCGCCAGTCGGTATTTCCCGCGCCCCAGAAGGTAACCTCCGGCCACGGCGAGGACCATTCGCACTGCGTTGTTCACGATCACCACTCCTTGTCGATTGTCCTGCTGCGGAGTCCGTCTCATCTCTTCGAGTCCTCGGGGCCGGACCCCGCCGGCGCACCACGGAGAAAGACGACATTGACCAGAGTCGACGCCCGTTGCGGTGAGTGTGGGAAGAGCATTCCGTTCCCACAATTTCATTTCCCCATACCCTAGAAAACCCCCATAAAAGCACATATGGGCAAAAAGGGGATAAAAGGGATATTGCTCTGGCTGGGCCTCCCTCGGGGGCCGGATTCCCGTCGTGGGCCGAGGGGTGGAATAACCGCCCATCCGCCTCTGGTCTACGGCAGAGGTTGAGAGTTCAATGATGTGTCGGGGCCAACGGCGGAGCTTTGTAACAAGTGAAGCCAGGTTCCCGGAAAGATTTGGTCAAGATTCCTAAGACGAATGAGCCGAGACAGGAGAGAGGCGCTTAAAAAACGGGCACAACCACCTCGTTAACCCGTAAAGCGGAGGTACAGCCCTGGTGAGAAGATCGAGGGCCGGGTTCGCCTTGGTTGCCATGACGGTTGTTTCCACCATGGTCGGCGGGCTCACGGGATGTGCACGTGCGGAGTTCACCTACGTCCGCCACGACGACGGGCAGACATACTTCAAGGTTCCGGCGGCCTGGCAGAAGGTCGACCAGACGGCGCTGGACAAGGCGACCATCGGAGCCGACCTCGAATCGGCCACCGCGCAGCTGCGCAAACAGCTCATCTGGTCGACCGCCTACGACGCCCACAGCAAGCCGTCTCCAGATCACCTGCTCGGCTACGGCACCGAGGACGAACCATTCGTCTTCGCCCGGATCGCCAAGCTCCTCCCCGAGGAGCAGGACGCGCTCTCCCTGAACAGCATGCGCAACTCCGTCCTGCCCGTCACCGAGACGGTGCGCAAGGAGTACGCGGAGATCCCCGGCTACCCGCTGAAGGACTTCGAGCTTCTCGCCGACGAGGTGCTCCAGCCCGGAGACGGCCTGCGCGGGGTGCACGTGCGGTTCAACTACGCGATCGAGGGCGCCGGGACGGAGACCTTCGACCTCACCTCCTATCTGGCCCCGGACGGCAAGCAGATCTCCACCCTGCTGATCCGCTGCTCGGCCGCCTGCTACCGGAAGCGCGCCGGGGAGTTCGACAGGATCGCGCAATCTTTCAAGGTCAAACGACTCACCGGGTGAGGAGAAGCCCGTACATGAAGTCACCTCCGCAGCCCCCCACCTTCGAAGGACTACGGGCTCCCGGCTCGGGTCCGACGGACCCGCATCCCGACAAGCGTAAGAAGATGCCGTTCTGGGATCGGATCAAATTCCTCCTCATCCTGACGATCATTTATTTCATCCTGGTGTGGAGTGAGATGGCCTCATTCGAGGGCATCATGACGTTCCAGGATGCGATGATCACCACCGCTGTCGCGGCGCCGTGGATCTTCTGGCTCCTGGGCGCCGAGTTCCTGCGCCAGCTCCACTTCTTCGTCAGCGAGCGCTCCGCCGGATACAACCGGTTCTGGACGCGCGGCGTGTTCGGCGGCTTCGAGCGCTGGACCCACCGCCGCTTCTCCGACTGGAATCGCTTCAGGATGGCACGTGCCATCAAGTGGCTGTTCTGGATCGCGGTGCTCGCCCTCATCCTCGGCGAGGTGCTGGACACCTCTCCCGCGCTCGCGCTGTTCCAGGCGCCCGCGCTGCTCTGGCAGGCGCTGCCGTACATGGCGCAGCTCGCCTTCGCGTTCTTCTTCATCGCCTTCCAGTTCATCGGCCTGTTCTGGCTGCTGTCGCGGGGCGGCGTGGAGACCTACTTCCCCGACGACATCAAGACCCGCTTCACCGACGTGTGGGGCCAGGACCACGTCGTCGAGCGGGTCAAGGAGAACATCGTCTTCCTGGAACGGCCGGACGCGATCGAGGAGCGCGGTGGCTACGTGCCCAGCGGCCTGCTGCTGTGGGGCCCGCCGGGCACCGGTAAGACCCTGATGGCCGAGGCCGTGGCCGGGGAGACCGGCAAGCCGTACGTGTTCGTCGACCCCGGCGCGTTCGTCAACATGTTCATGGGCATCGGCATCCTGAAGGTGAAGTCGCTGTTCAGGAAGCTCCGCAAGCTCTCGCTGCGGTACGGGGGCGTGATCGTCTTCTTCGACGAGGCCGACTCCCTCGGACGGCGTGGCTCGCTGGCGCAGCAGGGGCCCAGGGGCGGCCCCGGATTCTCCCCGCACGCCGCCGGGTGCCATGGCTTCGGCTACCTCAGCGAGGACACCCGCTGGTTGCTGACCCGCAAGGGCGCGGCGGAGCGGGAGGAGCCGGACACCGGCCGCAGCCGCTTCATGATGGGCGGCATGGGCGGCGGAGGCGGCGACCCGGGCACGCTGCAGGCGCTGCTCACCGAGCTGTCGGGCCTGAAGAAGCCCCGGGGCATCGTCAACCGGCATGTGAGAAGGCTCTTCGGCATGCGGCCCAAGCCGCCGCCGAAGTACCGGATCCTGGTCATGATGGCCACCAACATGCCCAACTCGCTGGATGAGGCGCTGCTGCGGCCGGGCCGTATCGACCGCATCTACAAGGTGGGCTACCCGTCGAAGGCGGGCCGGGTCCGCACCTACCGGGGCTACTTCGACAAGGTCGACCACGAGCTGACCGACGAGCAGCTGGACAAGCTGGCGACGATCACGCCCTACGCCACCGGTGCCACGATCAAGGACCTGGTGAACGAGTCGCTGATCACCGCGATCCGCGACGGCCGGGAGGTCATCACCTGGTCGGACGTGACCAGGGCCAAACGGCTCAAGCAACTCGGGCCGCCCGAGGACGTGGAGTACATCGAGCGCGAGCGGCACGCGGTCGCCGTGCACGAGGCCTGCCACGCCGTGGCGGCCTACCGCACCCGCTACCACCTCGAGATCGACATCGCCACGATAGAGAAGGGCGCCGACTATCTCGGCATGGTCGCGAGCATCAAGCCCGAGGACCAGTTCACCCGCTGGAAGTCCGAGCACGAGGCCGACATCATGGTCTCGCTCGCCTCACTGGCGGGGGAGCGGATGTTCTTCGGCGAGGACAACTCCTCCGGCGTCTCGGGTGACCTGTTCTCGGCGACGTACCTCACCGCGCTGATGGAGGCGCACTGGGGCATGGGACGCGGGGTGACCTCGGTGCCCGCGCTGCAGGAACTGGAGATCATGGGAGGCAAGTCGATGCCCAAGCCCGGCGGCGGTGGCATCGGTTTCACCAAGACGCCGGGTGGCGGGCAGTCGCCGGCCCCCGACGTGCTGGGTGAGCGCATCGAGTTCAACCTGGTGCGCCTGCTGGACCGGACCGAGGAACTGCTGCGGGAGCACCGGAGAGACGTCCTGTGCCTGGCCCACGCGCTGGAGACGCACAAGACGCTCAACGGTGACGACGTGGTCGCGATCCTGGAGCAGAGGCAGGGGCCGCTGGTCGACGGCTCGGTCTATCTCTCGGACGACTTCTACGCCGAGATCGAGGAGTATCACCTGGAGGCGGCGCGGGCGCATCGCGAGCACAGCCACGTGTTGCGCACCCTGCCCGTCCCGGCGGCCCTGCTCAGGCTCGAACCCGCCGTCGCGGTCGTGCGGGGAGCGGTGGTGACGGGCAACGGCCACGGCGCCACGATGTCGGCCGGGCCGGCCTCGGCGGTCGCGGCCGAGCCGGACTTCGTGCCGTGGGGTGACGGCGGTCCGGTGCCCCGGCTGTCACCGCCACCGCCCGTGCCGTTGCCACAGCCTCCGCCGTCCGGCGTTCCCGCGCCGCGGGGTGGGCGGCTGAGGGTGGTGCTCCTGGTCGTGGCCAGCCTGGTGGCGCTGGCGGCCTTCACCCTGCTGGGCGTGTACCTGCTCAATGGCGGGAGTGTCGTGATGGGCGAGGCGGGCTCGCTGGAGTCCGGCACGCTCCCGGTGGTACTCGTCGCCGTACTGGCCGCGATCGTGGGAGCGGGTATCGTCGCCGCGGTCACCCGGGGATCGCGGGCCGCCAGGGCCAGGGCCGAGGCCCAGCGTGACAGCGCCGTGGAACGGGCACAGTTGCTCGCCGCGGCGATGGACCCCGAGATCGCCATGCGGGTCCTCGGCTACAAGGGCACCGATGAGCGGCCCCCGCGCTGAGGGCTTCGAACACGCACAGCCCGCCGGGCCGAGGCCGCGGGCGGGCTGCGCGGTCGGGAGGTTCCGGGGGAGCCGGTGAGCCGGTTCCCCCGGAGGCCCGTCAGTCGAACTCGCCGTCCTTCACGCCGCCGACGAAGGCGTCCCACTCGCTTCGGGTGAACGCCAGAGCCGGGCCGCCCGGATCCTTGGAGTCGCGGACGAGGTAAAGCCGATCGGCGTCGGCCTTGTGTCGGGCAACGGCCGGATCACCGGGGACGACCGCCACCTCCACGCAGTCGCCTCCGTTGGTGCTGCGACCGCTCTTACGCCACTCGGCGTCGGACAGATCCATCGTGGACCCTCGCACTTTTTCTTCCTTCTACGGCTAGGGGGAGGAAAACCTTCTCGCCATCTGGGCGATGAAGGCCGCCGACTCCTCCTGACCGAGTGCCATCTCGCAGAGGCTCTCGAACATGGAGGCGTATCGGCTGACCTGCTCCGGGTCGTCCGGCACGAGCCCGCTCGAGGCCTGCTCCAGATAGAGCAGGTCGGGAACCTCGGGCTCGGGGAAGCTGAGCAGGCAGAACTTGCCGTCCATCGCCGCGTGCGCCCCCGCGGAGAACGGGGCGACCCGGATCTCCACGTTGGGCAGCGCGCCGAGGTGGACGAGATGTTCCAACTGCTCCGACATGACGTCGCGCCCGCCGATCTGACGCCGGATCACTGCTTCGTCGAGCACCGCGACAAGGTGGATCGGGTCACCGGGTCCGTGCAGCAACTGCTGGCGCGAGATGCGCACGGAGACCGTCTCCTCGACCTGGGAGGGGGTCTGGACAATGGAGGTCGCCTCGATCACCGCGCGTGCGTACGGTTCGGTCTGCATCAGGCCGGGAACGACGAGCGGCTCGTACGAGCGCACGAGCGACGCCTCCGCCTCCAGCCCGATGTAGGAGTCGAAGCCCGGTTTAAGGGCTTGGCGGTGGGGATGCCACCAGCCGCGCCGCCGGGCCTCCACGGCCATCTGGATCAGGGAGTCACGTGCCTCCCCGGTCACGCCGTACACATCGGTGAGGGCCGACACGTCCGAGGGGCGGGGACGGGTCAGGCCCGTCTCGTATCTCCAGACGGTGGTGTCGGTGGAGCCGATCCGTTCGGCCACCTCCACCCGTGTCAGCCCGCTGTCCTTTCGCAGACGGTTCAGTTCAGCCATCAGGCGGCGATGACGGGCCGTGGGGCTGCGTCGAGAAGCCACGCATCTACCTCCCTCCGTCCTTTGATAGCAAATCTGTGGAATCTCAACATGAGGTATTGCAGTCCTTGATAGAACAGTTCACCGTGAGTGAGTGTGCCATCTCAGACGGCGATGTGCATGAGATATGCGTGTCGGGGAGTGAGGTCAACCATGACGACCGGACGGCAGGCCGTCTCACCTCGATCCACGGTGACCCTCAAAGGGGTCCCGGAGTCGGTGTCGATGGCGCGAAGCCGGGTCAGGGAGCTTCTGGGCGAGGGACACCCCGCGTCCGACGACGTCATTCTCCTGGTGAGCGAGGTGGTGACCAACTCCGTGCTCCACTCGGGTTCCGGAGGGGGCGGAGAGGTCGCGATGACCGTGGCGGTGGGATCGGCCGCGGTGCTGGTCGAGGTCTGTGACGCCGGGTCCGGTGCGTCGATGCCGCACGTGCGCAACGACCCCGAGGCGGAGGGCGGGCGAGGCATGTTCCTGGTGGACCTGCTCGCCGACAACTGGGGCATCCAGGACGACGCTCCCGAGGGTGCCAGGACGCTCTGGTTCGAGGTCGTCTTCTGATCTCGGGACGAAGGGTGTGCGGCTCCTAAAATTTGGGCCTTTGCTAATCAACCTCCCTGTCTGACTCTCAGTGGAGGCACGCGACAAATCCCTAGAGTGCGTGCCTGAGGAGGACGCAGGTGAGACGCCGTCTGATCGTGGTGTTCGCTGCTTTGGCGCTGTTATGTCTTGGTGTGAATGGGGTGGGCGCCTCGGCCGAGCCGCAACCGAACAGCCAGTACAAGGTCCAGGGGCCGAGCACCTCCCAGCAGCGAAGCGCGATCGCGGCCACCGGTGCCGCGATCGATCAGGTCGATGCCGACTCGGTCGTGGTCACCGCCAGCGAGGCCGAGGTCGCCGAGATCAAGAAACTCGGCCACACTGTCACGAGGATTCCCAGGTCCTTATCCCCGACCGGGGCCGAACGGCGCTCGGACTTCCCCTCGGCCGACTCCGGCTACCACAACTACGCCGAGATGACCGCCGCGGTGAACCAGATCGTCGCCGACCACCCGACGATCGCCCGCAAGATCAGCTATGGCACCTCGTACGAGGGACGCGACCTGATCGCCGTCAAGATCAGCGACAACGTCAACACGGACGAGAACGAGCCCGAGGTGCTGTTCACGCACCACCAGCACGCTCGCGAGCACATGACCGTCGAGATGGCGATCTACCTGCTCAACCTGTTCACCGACGGCTACAGCACCGACAGCCGCATCGCCAACCTGGTCAACACCCGCGAGATCTGGATCATGCCGGACCTCAACCCCGACGGTGGCGAGTACGACATCGCCACCGGTTCCTACCGCTCCTGGCGCAAGAACCGGCAGCCCAACTCCGGCTCGTCGTACGTGGGCACCGACCTCAACCGCAACTGGGGCCACCAGTGGGGTTGCTGCGGCGGCTCCTCCGGCTCCAGCTCCAGCGACACCTACCGGGGTTCCGCGGCCGAGTCGGCTCCCGAGGTCAGGGCGGTGGCCAACTGGGTGCGCAGCAGGGTCGTCGGCGGCGTGCAGCAGATCAAGTCGCACATCGACTGGCACACCTACGGCGAGCTGATCCTGTGGCCGTACGGCTACACCTACAACGACACCGGCCCCGGCCTGACCCAGGACGACCGCGACGCCCACGCGACGCTGGGCCAGAACATGGCCACCACCAACAACTACACCCCCCAGCAGGCCAGTGACCTCTACATCACCGACGGTTCGATCGACGACTGGATGTGGGGCGTCTACAAGATCTTCAGCTACACCTTCGAGATGTACCCGACCGGTTCCTCGCCGGGCTTCTACCCTCCCGACGAGCAGATCGTCGCGCAGACCACCCGTAACCGCGAAGCCGTGCTCCGCTTCCTGGAGTACTCCGACTGCGTCTACCGCATCATCGGCAAGGAGTCGCAGTACTGCGGCACCGGCACCCCGCCGGTGACCGTCTACTCCGACGAGTTCGAGACGGCGGCCGGCTGGACGACCAACCCCTCGGGCACCGACACCGCCACCTCGGGCCAGTGGGAGCGCGGCGTCCCGCAGGCCACCACCTCCAGCGGCGCCAAGCAGCTCGGCACCACGGTCAGCGGCACCAACGACCTGGTCACCGGCAGGCTCGCGGGCACCGCGGCGGGCGACTACGACATCGACGGAGGAGTCACCAGC
>NZ_JBEXGU010000079.1:0-41237 GCF_040607515.1 Streptosporangium sp. NPDC005286
GTCCGATCGGTTCCTGCAGATCCGGCTCAACGGTGACCTCGCGCTCTTCAAGGCGATATGAACAGGAGCCGCAGCGAGAAGGTCGCCTCGCTGCCCGACTGGGTGCCGCTCACGCCCACGCCGCGCAGCACCTGGAGGTTGGCCTTCTCGTCGCCCTGCAGGCCTTCGAGATAGAGCTTCTCAATCTTGTCCAGGTCGACGAAGACGGCGAAGGTCGCCTCGTCGGCGTTGGGGATCGCGAGCTGGAAGGTCTCGCTGTCGCCCAGGGCGCCGTCCTTGTCGAGCTCGGCGGCGTACTCCTGCGAGCTGGCCAGGACGAAGGTGCCGTCACCGGGGACCTTGGCGAGCTGCGGGACGGCCGTCCCGGTGCCGGCAAGGTACTTCTCGATCTTGCCGACGACCTCCTGGGCCTTGGCCGGGTCGGTGACGATCTTCGCGCCGAACTTCGGGTCGCTGTCGAGGCCGCCTGCGTCCAGTGCGAGGGTGATGTTCTTGCCGAGCAGCGTCACCAGGTCGTCGGGGAGCGACAGCCCGGACTGCTGCTTGGCCTGGTCGACGAACTGCTGCACGCCGCCGCCACCGGCCGCGTCGGCCGACTTCATGAGCTGCGTCCACTGCTTGCCGATCACCTCGCCGAGACCGGAGATCGAGACCGCGCCGGCGGTGGAGGCCGGAAGCGTGCTGATCCGGGAGGCCTCGGGGGTGCCCATGTCCAGATTCTGGGCGCCGCGGCTGATGCCCGCGAGCTCGATGTACCCGCTGTCGAAGCGGAGGGCGCCGGCCACCCGGACGTTCTTGATCTGGGCGAGGGTGGCGGGGTCCTGGGACGCCACTTCGGGAGTCAGCTGGGCGATCTTGCCGGCGTCCGCCCAGAAGGAGAGGACGCCGGTCTCGCCGAGGGCGCTCAGGTCCTCGGAGAAGGTGGCGTTCTCCGACAGCGGCGCGGCGGCCGCGGCCTGGTCGGCCTCCGCCTGGGTGGGGCTGAGCAGCGCGTAGTCGTCGCGGAAGGCGATGCCGTACTTCTCCTTGCCCATCAGCTTGGCGATGCCGGCCTTGGCCTTGTCCTGGTCGGTGACCTGGACGGCCACCACGGCACTGGGCTCCTTGGCACCCTTGGCGGCCGGCACCGCGGCCACGCCGACGCGGACACCGAGCCACGGCTCGATGTCGGTGGCGTAGTTCACCTTGCCGAGGCTGCCGGACTCCTTCTTCAGCAGGTCGAAGATGGCCTGGCGCGGGTCGTCGCCGGTGAAGGAGTCCTTGGTGACGGTGAACTTCCTGGCGATGCCGAACAGCGCCAGCTTCTGGTTCGCGGCCGGGTCGAGGTCAAGGCGTACGTAGCCGATGGCGTTGGCGGGCAGCACGTCGTGCGGCTGCGTGCCGCCGCCGCTGAGCAGGCTGACCGCGAAGACACCGCCGCCGCCCACGAGGACCACGACCAGCGCGGCGATCGCCGCGAGCAGCCAGCCCTTACCGCCCTTGCGGGGCGGGGTTCCGGTCGGCTGTCCCGGGCCCAGGAAGTCGGGGCCCTGCTGCCAGTTCCCCGCCTGCTGCGGATAGGTCTGCTGCCCGTAGTTCTGCTGCTGATAGCCGGGCTGCTGCTGGCCGTAGTTCTGCTGCCCGTAGTTCTGCTGGCCGACCGGCTGTCCGTAGTTCTGCTGGCCGTACGCCTGCTGGGGGTTCTGCTGGGGCTGGCCCTGCTGCGGGTAGGGCTGCCCCTGCTGGTAGCCCTGCTGGGGCTGGGGGTGTCCGGGCTGGCCGTTCTGGGGGTAGACCTGCGTGTGTGGTTGGTCGCTTCGCTGCGCGCCCTCGTTCCAACGGTAGGCGATCGTCCTGTCGGGTTGCTGATCCGGCGTGGGCGACTGGTCTGGGGGATTGTTGGCAGGCATGATCACTCACAATGTGGACTTCGTGGATATGGAGAAGTTAGTGCACTTTGCTAGCAAGCCGCTTGCATTGAACTAACTATGTGATTGGTGCATCTAAGCGGGATTGAGCTCGCTTGCTGGGGATTCGCCAGGTCTTACCGCGCTATTTCCGCAGGTGATCGTCATGTCCTTCTCCCTGTGGGCTTCGACCTTTCCGCCGCCCTGGGCGGCTCGGGAAACCGCGGGGAATCTTGCGACTCGGATGCCCTCGGCCTCATTTCGGGCCCGGGTCCGGTTCGGGGGCGGCCCAGGTGGTGGAGCGTCCGGGGGCCGGGGAGGCGAAGGCGGCGGGGAGTAGGTAAAGTGAGCCGTCTAGAACAAGGTTCGGGAGCGTGGATGACGAAGTTCGACGAGGCGACAGGGGCCATCCGGGTGGACGAGACCACCTACGACGTGTGTCTCGACCCCGGATACTCGATCGGCGGCCCCCTCAACGGCGGCTACCTGATGGCCGTGCTGCTGCGCGCGGTCGTGGACGCCTCCCCCCATGAGCACCCGGTGACCACCAGTGCCCAGTTCCTGCGCGCCGCCGTCCCCGGCCCCGCGCAGGTGCGCCTGGAGCAGATCAAGACCGGCCGCACCGCCACGATGACCCGGGCCAGCCTGGTCAGGGACGGCGACCCCATCATCGAGTCCCTCGTCACGACCGCGACCCTCGGCGCCGCCGCCCCCGACTGGACGGACGGACCCTCGGTGGCGATGCCGCCGATGGAGCAGTGCCTCCGGCTGCCCGCTCCCAAGACCGAGTCGAACATGACGCTCAACGCCCAGATGGACCTGGCGTTCGACCCTCCGACCATCGGCTGGCTCGACGGCAGGCCCAGCGGCCGCCCCGAGGCCCGCGCCTACTTCCGGATGGCCGAGCCGCAGGATCCCGACCCGTACGTGCTGGCGCTGGCCGTGGACTGCCTGCCGCCGGTGGTCTTCTCCGCCGGAGAGCGCGGCTGGGCCCCCACCGTCGACCTCACCTGGCACCTGCGCGCCCTGCCCGCTCCCGGCTGGCTGACCCTCATCGCCGGAGGCAGGCTGATCAGCGACGGCTGGTTCGACGAGGACGTCGAGGTCTGGGACTCCACCGGCCGCCTGGTCGCCCAGTCCCGCCAGCTGGCCCGGGTCGGGCGGGGCTGACCCTCGCGAGACCGGAAAAGTACACGGCCGAGTCGGCAATCGGTGGTGTGAGGATTCTTACCGTGTTCGATCGACCCAGGTCGCCTAGCCTTGGGAACTGTGTCGCAAGCAAGCGTTGGAATCTTTGACAGTGGTGTCGGCGGCCTCACGGTGGCTCGGGCGATCATCGACCAGTTGCCCAACGAGTCGATCCTCTACGTGGCGGACACGGCGAGGCAGCCGTACGGCCCCAAGACCATCGCGCAGGTCCGCGCCTACGCGCTGGAGGTGATGGATCACCTCGTCGAGCACGACGTGAAGATGCTGGTGATCGCGTGCAACAGCGCCAGCGCCGCGGTGCTCCGCGACGCCCGCGAGCGCTACGACGTGCCGGTCGTCGAGGTGATCCAGCCGGCCACCCGCCGTGCCGTACGCGCCACCCGCAACGGCAGGGTAGGGGTGATCGGGACCAGGGCCACCATCGAGTCGATGGCGTACCACGACGCGTTCGCCGCGGCCCCCGACGTCCGGCTGACCACAGTGGCGGCGCCGCGCCTGGTGGAGTTCGTCGAGCGCGGGGAGACCATGAGCGAGGAGCTCATCGCCGTCATCCGCGAGTACCTGGAGCCGGTGCTCGCCGACCGGTGCGACACGTTGATCCTGGGATGCACGCACTACCCGCTCCTCGTCGGGCCGATCTCCTACGTGGTGGGAGACGGCGTCACGCTGGTGTCCAGCGCCGACGAGACGGCCAAGGACGTGTACCGCATCCTGCACGACCGGGGTCTGGCCGCCGTAGGGGGCGCGCCCAGACACCTTTTCCGCGCCACCGGAGACGCGGACCTCTTCGCCGACCTCGGACGACGGTTCCTCGGACCGGAGATCGAGGCGGTCGAGGCGGCGCTGGTGGGTGATGTTTCAAACAACGGGCATCGCGCGTGACGGTGCTCCGGCGCTCCGTAGGGGGAGCGCCGGAGAGGGGCGGGGCGGCCATCGGCGCCCGCGCCGTGCCGCGCGGCGCCGCAACGTGAACCGTAGGAGGCCGCCGTGAAACTGACGATCATTGGATGCTCGGGGAGTTTTCCCGGTCCTGACAGCCCCTCCTCCTGCTATCTGCTGGAGGCGGAGGGGTTCCGCATGCTGCTGGACTTCGGGAACGGCGCGCTCGGCGCACTCCAGAGGTACATCGGCCTGTACGACGTGGACGCGATCTGCCTGTCGCACCTGCACGCCGACCACTGCCTTGACATGTGCCCGTACCACGTGGTCCGCACCTACTCGCCCGAGGGGCCGCTGCCCAGGGTGCCGGTGTACGCGCCCGCCGACGCGCGCCGGCGCCTGAACTCGGCCTACGCGATGCCGGACGAGCCGCTGCTGGAGTCGGCCTTCGACTTCGTGGGGCTGACGCCGGGAACGTTCGAGGTCGGCCCGTTCGAGGTGACGGCCGCGCTGATGAACCACCCGGTGGAGACCTACGGCTTCAGGGTCTCCTACGGCGGGCGCTCGGTGGCCTACTCGGGCGACACCGGTGAGAGCGCCGAACTGGTCAAGCTCGCCTCGGGGGTCGACGTGTTCCTGTGTGAGGCGTCACACCTCGACCGGCCAGGACTCCCCGTCGGCCTGCACCTGAGCGGCCGCCAGGCGGCCGAGCACGCGGCCAGGGCGGACGTGGAGACCCTGGTACTGACCCACCTGGTGCCCTGGAACGACCACGACCGGGTCAGGGAGGACGCCTCTCGCGGCGGGTTCGGCGGGCGGATGGAACTCGCACGAAGCGGGGTCCGGTATGACCTAGGGTGAACTGCATGGCTCGTGCAGATGGACGTTCTCCCGATCAGCTCCGCCCCGTCACCATCACCCGCGACTGGATCACGCACGCCGAGGGTTCGGTGCTCGTCGAGTTCGGCGGCACCAGGGTGCTCTGTGCCGCCTCCGTGCAGGACAGCGTGCCGCGCTGGCGCCGGGGCAGCGGTCAGGGCTGGATCACCGCCGAGTACGCCATGCTGCCGCGCGCCACGAACACCCGCAACGACCGCGAGTCGGTACGCGGCAAGATCGGCGGCCGTACGCACGAGATCTCCCGCCTGATCGGCCGCTCGCTGCGCGCCTGCGTCGACTACAAGGTCCTCGGCGAGAACTCGATCGTCATCGACTGCGACGTGCTCCAGGCGGACGGCGGCACCCGCACCGCCGCCATCACCGGCGCGTACGTGGCGCTGGTCGACGCGATCGCCTGGATGCGCAAGCGGAAGATGTGCGGCGCCGACCCGCTGGTCGACTCGGTCGCGGCGGTCTCCGTCGGTGTCGTCGGCTCGACGCCGCTGCTCGACCTCTGCTACACCGAGGACGTCGCCGCCGAGACGGACATGAACGTGGTGATGACCGGCTCCGGCGAGTTCGTCGAGGTCCAGGGCACCGCCGAGGGCAAGCCGTTCAACCGTGCCGCCCTCGACGAGCTGCTCGACCTCGGCGCGGCCGGCTGCGCGGAGCTCACCCGCCTGCAGCGGGAGGCGCTGGCATGAGCAGGCCCCGTGTCGTCCTCGCCACCCGGAACGCCGGGAAGATCGCCGAGCTGCGCCGGATCCTGGCCGACGCCGAGGTCCCGGTGGAGATCGTCGGGCTTGAGGAGTTCCCCGAGATCGGCGATGTCGCCGAGACCGGCCTGACCTTCGCGGAGAACGCCCTGCTCAAGGCGCACGCGGTGGCCCGGCAGTCCGGCCTGCCGGCGATCGCCGACGACTCCGGCCTCTGCGTCGACGCGCTGAACGGCATGCCGGGCATCTTCTCCGCCCGCTGGTCCGGAAAGCACGGCGACGACCTGGCCAATCTCGACCTGCTGCTCGCCCAGGTCTCCGACGTGCCCGCCGAGCACCGGGGCGCGCACTTCGCCTGCGCCGCCGCGCTGGCGCTCCCCTCCGGAGAGGAACGGGTGACCGAGGGTGCGCTGCACGGCGTGATCATCGACACCCCGCGCGGTGTCAACGGCTTCGGCTACGACCCGATCCTACTGCCCGAGGGCGAGACCCGGACCACCGCCGAGCTGTCCGCCGCGGAGAAGGACGCCATCAGCCACCGGGGCCGCGCCTTCCGCGCCTTGGCCCCCATCCTCGCCGAGATGCTCGTCTGACGCTCCTTCACTGAGCCCGCACTGGAAAGAGCTGCGGCTTTGGCGAGGACTCGCGCTGGGGGCCGGTGTCGATGATCTCGTGCTCCCTGGCGGAGCCCGTACGAGAGAGCCGCGACGACGATCTCGTGGTTCGCGGCGCGGCTCACGCTGGGGGGCGACAATCTCGTGCTCCGCGGCGGAGCCCGTCCGGGGAGCAGGCGATGACCAGGGGCGATTGTTCGAGTCGGCCTGTAATCGTGGCGTAAGATCCCCCGCTCGCCGATGGGCGTAGCGTCGGAGGTATGCAGAGCAACAGGCGCATGCCCTCGTGGGCCGCGGCGCTGATCGGCCTGGTGTCCGGCGCGGTGGCGGTCGGGGTCTCCCTGCTCGTCGCGGGCCTGGTGAACCCGTCGGCCTTCCCGATCGTCGCGGTGGGCAACGCGGCGGTCGACCTCACCCCGGCTGTGCTCAAGGAGTGGGCGATCCGCACCTTCGGCGAGAACGACAAGGTCGTGCTGCTCGGCGGGATCTTCGTGGTCATGGCGCTGATCGCCGCCGCGCTGGGCATCGCCGCCGCCCGCGACGTCCGGTACGGCCTGGCGGGCCTGGCCGCCTTCGGCCTCGTCGGAGTCGTCGCCGTGCTGACCCGGCCGGAGGCCGGGCTCGCGGACGTCCTGCCGACCGTGGTCGGCGTCGGTGCGGGCATGTTCGCGCTGCGACGGATCATCCGCCGCTCCCTCGTGCCAGTCGAAGAGCTCGCCGGCGCCTCGACCGGTCCGTACGGCGACCGGGGGCACCCGACGCCCGGCGCCGGACCCTGGGAGATCGCGCAGGAGGCGGCACAGCAGGGCTCGCCGGAGGCCGGGGAACGGCCCGAGCCGACCACGCCGCCGGTCATGCGGGCCGGGAGGGATCTGCGCGCGTTCGACCGCCGGGGCCTGCTGACCGGTGTGCTCGGCGGCGTCGCCGTCGCCGGGGTGGCCGGGGTCGCCGGGCGGATGCTGTCCGGGCGGGCCGAGGTGAGCGTGGCGCGCAACGGCATTACGCTGCCCCGTCCCGCGACCCCCCTCGCGCCGCTGCCCGCCGGGGTCGACCTCAGGATCAAGGGCCTGTCGCCGTTCGTCACCCCGAACAGCGACTTCTACCGGGTCGACACCGCCCTGGTCGTCCCCCAGGTTGACCCGCGCAGCTGGACCCTCAAGATCCACGGCATGGTCGACCGCCCCGTCGAGCTCACCTTCGCCGACCTGATGAAGCGCACCGTGGTCGAGGCCGACGTCACGCTCTGCTGCGTCTCCAACGAGGTCGGCGGCCCCTACATCGGCAACGCCCGCTGGCTGGGCGTCAGCCTGGCCGACGTGCTGCGCGACGCGGGCGTCCACAAGAACGCCGACATGCTGCTCAGCACCTCCGCCGACGGCTGGACCGCCGGAACCCCGGCCGACGTCGTCCTCGACGGCCGCGACGCCCTGCTGGCCTTCGGCATGAACGGCGAGGCGCTCCCCGTCGACCACGGTTTCCCGGTCCGCCAGGTCGTCCCCGGCCTGTACGGCTACGTCTCGGCCACCAAGTGGGTCACCGACATCAAGGTCACCCGCTTCGACGAGGACGAGGCCTACTGGACGCCCAGGGGCTGGTCCGCCAAGGGGCCGATCAAGACCGAGTCCCGCATCGACCTGCCCAGGGACGGCGCGAGCGTCCCGGCGGGCCGTACCGTCGTCGCGGGCGTCGCCTGGGCCCAGCACAAGGGCGTGGACGCGGTCGAGGTCCGCGTCGACCGGGGCCAGTGGCGCCAGGCCCGCCTCGCCGAGGCCCCCACCGCCGACACCTGGCGCCAGTGGGTCCTCGACGACTGGGACGCCACCCCCGGCGACCACACCATCGAGGTCCGCGCCACCGACGCCACCGGCTACACCCAGACCGCCGCCCGCGCCCCGGTAGCCCCGGACGGCGCCACCGGCTGGCACACCATCCAGGTACGGGTCGGCTGACTTGGGCGGTGGGTCCTGTTGATGGTCTTTGGCTGCCACAGGTGGAATCACACTCCCGCGTATGCGGGGCGGACTTATGGGACCCGAACGCGAAACAGCGATCGTCAGGATCACCCCCCGCGTGTGCGTGCGGAGTGGACGAATATTTGTACGCCAGGTCAGGTGTGAACCAGGGATCACCCCGCGAGTGCAGGGCAGATCTGATCTTCCGGAGCGACGGCGAGACCTTCGTGGGATAACTCCCGCGCGTGCGAGGCGGACGCCACCCGGCAAGCCCAGGGGCTGTTGCTGATGGGATCACCCCCGCGCGTGCGGGGCCGACGCCCCAGCCGCGATCTTGTCGGCGGTGACCGCGGGATCACCTCCGCGCGTGCGGAGCGGACAGCGGTCATCCGCTGTATGAGTACCAGCGTCCTGGATCACCCCCGCGTGTGCGGAGCAGACTTCTCCTAGTCGTACGGGTGAACGACGATGCCGGGATGACCCCCGCGCGTGCGGGGCCGACACCCGTTTACCCGAGCAGCGTCAGATTGCGGAAGGATCACCCCCGCCCGTGTCCAGCGAGGGTTTCGCAACCTGCGCCCGCACCTACCCCTGCCTGCCGGTGCGCCGAAGCCCAGCAGGCCCGGCCCCGGACGCCCACCTGGCTCCAAGAACCGCGCCATCGCTCGCCACCACGACGTGGGCAAGACCACCAAACGCGCCGAAAACCTCACCGAGCACCGCAACCGCGGAGGTTAAACGACAAGCTGAGGTTCTGCATGGAAAGTTCTTCGTCTTGCGAGCAACTCACCACCCCATACATGCCTCGTGATGTCAACCCACTCCAGCGGTTGGGGCATATCGGCAGCTACGGCACCACCAGTTCAGCCTCAATAATCCCCAAGCCTCCTTACTGTAAAGACATAAGGGTACACCGACGCCGTAACTCAGCTCCACACGACATGCAACCTCAGTGGGGCCGGACAGACCGATGTGGTATGGATGAATTACGGGTTGGGCGGTGTCAAGTTTGGAGGCACCGACTGCGACATCTATTGGGACCCTCCTTACGAGGAGCGGTGCGACAGATTCCGTGCGGTAGTCGACAAGAACAGAATCGACGGCGCGGCCTATCTACGCGCAGAAAACCAATACGCCAAGACCGCCTGCCATGAGATCGGACACACCGTCGGCCTGGCGCATTACAGCGAGATGGTCGTGCCCCCGGAGGGTGCTGACTGCATGCGGGACGGCCTGTGGGCAGACGGAGAGCTGTGGACTCGAACTTATAATTATCATCACATCGCTCATGTCGACGCCTGGTTCTAGCAAATAACGCCGCCCGGGGAGTGTCACTTGAAATCATTGAAACCCCGTCTCGCGATCGCTCTGATGCTACCCATATTCGCAACCTTGGGTTGCGGAAGCGAAGGCGTATCACAACCTTCAGCAGAAAGAAGTGCGCAAGCGATCGAGACGCAAAGCAAAATAGATACATTGCCACTTCGATCAGGTAAATTCGACTACCCCCATATGGATACGCCCGAAGAGCTGGTAAAGTCTCGGGACCACGAAAGCATAATCATTGGCAGCGTCGAAGGGTTCGAGCAAGGGAGAGACATATACGATATGCCAGAAGATCCATACCCGGACAAGCGTGTCGTCATGCGCGTCCGTGTCGACTCGACAATAAAAGACAGGGGGCTTGTCAGTGATGGCCGCGTTTACCTGGACCTGGATCAAGGCGGTCTCTACCGCAGCGGAATACCTCGCACATCTCTCGATGACTTCCGGAAAGCTATACCCGCCGACACGAAGGTGATGCTCTTCCTTTTCCCGGACCAAAGGCAAGCTCCCCGGATCGAAGGAGCGAGGAACGGCCTACCGGACGGAGCCATTCTGGCGACGGCTGACCCTCAAGGAGTGATTTTCGATAGCGGCTCGAAACTTGTAGGGGGCCATGAAGAGCTGGAAGGTGCGTGGCGGGGAATCGGAAGCATCGACGAAGTGGTACTTCGCGTCAGGAAGGCATTGGGCGTGGAGTGACTGATGATGCACCAGCGCCACAGCGCTACCGCGCGGTCATCCGGAGTTTGTGAAGACAACTAAAGATCATGCGGTGGCCGCAGGGCATAGTGTAAGCCTTGGCGCCTGGCGCATCATGCTCGGACGTGCCGCCAACCGTTAGCTTGGTCTGGCAACACGGGCGGGCGGTGGAAACGCAGGGTGAGACCAGTGCAGTGGATTTCACCCGAGGGGACCGCAGGCATATGACCTGTCGGTCCCTTCGCTTATCTCCGGCAACCATCTCGAAGGTTCGCGAACCAATACTTTTCTCCAAGGAGGCATACCGATGCGCCATACGTCGTAGACCATCGCGTCGCGGCTCGTACCAGTCCTCCGCCCCCTAGTAGGGCCTGGTCGGCTTTAGACGCGACAGCGTGTCGGCCCCTTGAATTGGTGTCCTGCTCTTCGATGAGCGCATTACCTCAGTTGTTCGCTCTACCTGCTGAATGATCGCAGGGACGATCGCGATTCGAAATGGTCGCTGTAGCCGTCAGGATCAACTGGAGACCCGCGCGGGCTGTATGGCCGAATCTGCGGTATTGACGGTTTTGCTGCTGCCCCGGTCGACCGCCTGGGCGATCAGGAGTCCGGCGAAGGCCAGTACCGCCATCACAGTGCGTGCCGTGTGCAGGTTCCACCAGCGTTCGCGGGCATCCGCCCAGCCGGTCGGCGGCTGATCGGCATTCCAGGAGTTCGCGAGCTGATTGAGCGGCTCCAGCTGGGTCACCGAGAGCACGATCGTGCCCGTCACCAGCAGCAGGGCGGCGATGCTGAGTCCGAAGACGAGCCAACCACGCTGGTACGACAGTACGCACGTCGCCAGGAGCAGTGCGAGGCAGGTGAGCAGGAGCACCGGCATGGCGCGGCCGTAGTCGGTGTTGAGTGCCTGCCAGTACCGCACGTAGGCGGGTCCGGGCAGCTCACGCAGCGACGGAGCGAGCACGGTGAAGAAGACACCGCCGGCGAACAGGCCGAGTAATAACGTCGCCGTCGTTCGAACGATCTCCAGCAGCAAGGGACGCATGCTCGTCCACCTCCGGTCCTGAGCCTTACAAATTGGCTAGATCAGCACCATTTCATTTGAATATGTTCTAGTCAATACTCTGGCACGATGGTTCCCGATGAGCGAGAAACCCAAGCGGCGATACGTCAGCGACCTGCGGCGTCAGAATGCCGAGGCGACCCGGCTGCGGATCGCCGAGGCCGCCCGGACACTCATGCTGGAGCGTGGCTATGCCGCTACGACGATGGCCGACGTGGCGCAGGCCGCAGGCGTCGTCGTGCAGACCCTGTATTCGGCCTGCCCCGGCGGCAAGCCCGGCTTGGCGAAGGTCGTCTACGACGTCACTCTGGCTGGCGACGCGCAACCCATCCCGCAGAGCGCCCGCCCGCAGGTGCAGGCGATCATCGCCGAGCCTGATCCGGTACAGAAACTGTCCATGTTCGCGGCGATGGCTGTGATGATTTTTCAACGCGTCGGCCCGGTGCATCGCGTGCTGCGCGCCGCTGCAGCCGCCGATGCCGGATTGAGTGACCTGTTGGCAAGCACCGAACAGCAGCGATTGGTAGGCAGCCGGGGCCCGGCCGAGGATCTGGCCGCGATCGGCGCGCTGCGCATCGGGCTGACCGTCGAGCGGGCCGCCGATCAGATTTACGCCTTGACCTCGTTCGAGCTGTTCGAACGGCTTACCGAGATCTGCGGCTGGAGCGTGGGTGACTTCCAGGACTGGCTGGCCCGGATACTGGCCGAGGCCCTGCTCGACCCGGCCAAACGTGAATGGCGCTGAGGAAGTGCCGGGCGCTGCGCCGTCTGCTTGGCGTTCCGAATCTACGGCATCCAAAAGGAGAACTGGGCGAACCCAGATGGACTGACGGCCCGAGAGGTCATGGAGTTCTTCCCCCTCGGCTCTCACCACGGAGCAGAGTAACCAAATGATCGATTGCTTCGAAGCGGGGTTTGATGGGTACCTCCGCTCGCAGGTAGACAGGGGTCAGGCCAGTCGGAGCGAGGCGGGCCAGACGACGATGTCGGGCTGCAGGGGGTGGTCGGCGTTCTGGACGCCGATGGCCGCGAGACCGCCCGCGAGCTCCGTCGCCGCCGTACGGTGCAGCCAGAGGGCCGGGGCGTGTGGTCGCGCGGCCAGGTCCGGGGCGTCGGCCAGGCCGTCAAGCTCGACGGTGACGGAGGAGTCGGTGACGCGCAGTTTGGTGATCGCGTGGTCGGTGGAATCCCACCTGGCGGTGCCGGAACCATCCGGGGCGATCGACAGGAACAGCGGCACCGCCCCCGAGGGCAGGTCGAGGCTTCCCGACCACTCGCCGCCGACCTCGGCGGCCGGTGCGGAGAGCAGCTCGCCGTCGGGTGAACCGTCGGCGCGTGTCAGCGGTGTGAAACCCGGCAGCAGGGCGGCCAGGATGTCGTTGGTCACCGAGATCAGCAGTTCTCTGCCGCTCTGCACGTTGGCCAGGGCCGCGATCACGATCCCCGCGGTGGGGACCGCGACCAGGTAGGCGGCCACCCCGCCCATGCTGCCGCCGTGGAAGGCGATGGACAGATCACCGTGGCGCCGCACGCCCCAGCCGATCCCGTAGCCGTCGGCGCCGGGCCACGGCGCGGTGGGACGGTGGCTGGCGGCAAGCGCCTCGGCGGGCAGGGCGCTCATGCCGCCCGCGTGCGCGAGCCCGAAGCGGAGCAGGTCCCGGACGCTGCACCAGGCCTCCGCCGCCGCGCCGTGCCCGGTGACGTAGGGCGGGTACGCCGAGCCCGACGAGGTGTGGCGCCGGGCGGCGCCGGGGCCGCCGTCCGGCTCACCGAACCGGGCCGACCGCATCTCCAACGGTTCGAAGACCAGCTCGGACAGCGCGTCCGCCAGCGGAGAGCCGGTGACCTCCTCGATGATCGCGCCGAGCAGCTCGTAGCCGACGTTCGAGTACGTCTGCCGGACTCCCGGCGGGAACACGACGCGGGCGTAGGCTCGCAGCAGGTCGTTCTTGCTCGGCGCCCGATCGATCTCGTCGCCGTAGAAGAACCTGAGGAACGTCGGGAAACCACCGGTGTGGTTGGCGACCTGCCGGAGGGTGGGGGCCGTTCCGTGGCCGGGCAGCGGCCGGTAACGCGACACCTGGGCGTCCAGATCGAGCGCGCCACGTTCGGCCAGGACGGCCAGTGCGGTGCCGACCATGGGCTTGGTGACGGAGGCCAGGCTGAAGGGGGTGTCGACCGTGGCGGCAACGCCGTCCTCGACCGACGCCAGCCCGAACGCGGCTTCGAGCACGGTCGTCCCGCCGGCCGCGACGGCGAGCGCGGCTCCGGGCACCTCGCCCGAGTCGCAGGCATCGCTCAGCCGGCGAGACGCCTGAAGAACGAGTGCGCTGATCCGGTCATCGAGCGTCATATTCTCCCATTTCTGCCTTACAGCCTGTGTGGGGGCAACATCGGGCAAACCAACCTATCGATCTATCGGGCCGGTCCCGTGGGCCGGCTCGTTCGACCGAGGCATGGCGCTGAGGTCGCCGCCGGTACGCTCTGCTCGCCCAGGCCCTGTCGCACGAACCGCAAGCTTGCCGCCCACCTTGGGAGTGTTCCCGGTCCTCTCGGATCTCGAAGCCCATCACATCCCCTCAACGGGGTGTCGCGACGACCACTGGAACGCCTGGCCTTTAAATGGTCAACTCCTCCGTGCCGGGTGGGTGGGCCGCTCTACTATCTGGCTCCCAGGGGTTGGGGGACGGGGGAGCCGGTGAGCGAGTGGAGTTTGGCCTCGGGGGTCTACAACCCCGTGGTGACCGTGGACGGGCAGCGGTGGCGGGACTTCGAGCTGGAGTTTCAGGTGCCGGCGGCGGCGGTGCCCCGGGAGCGGGAGCGGATGCGCTGGGGGCCGGCCCGGCTGGACCAGTGCCGGCCGTACGGGGTGGCGGGCGGCCTGGCCAGGCCCGACCCGCAGACCGAGGAGGACATGCTGCGGGCCGTCCCCCTCACCGAGCAGGGCACCCCGCGCCGCTTCCCCGACCCGCGCGGCATGTGGATCAGGCTGATCAACGGGACCGGGCCGGCCGACGACCCGTTCCGGGCCACCAACGCGATCGACTGCGCGCTGTCGGTGCTCTCCACCTGGTACGGAGCCCCGGCGGTGGCCGCGCCCCGGCGGCCCGAGTACGACCGGGTCGGCAGGCCGCTGCTCAGCGGCGAGGCCGGGGGAGTGGCCAGGGCGGAGCGGTGGCTGGGACAGCGCTTCCAGTACGTGGGGCAGGGGCGCCACGCCTACCTCCCGATCGCGCAGGCGCTGCTGGCCGGGGGGCACGGCTCCTCGGCCATGGTCGTCAACCGCTGGCCGGCCGGGGGCAGCCACGCGTGGAACGCGGTGAACTTCGACGGCGAGGTGATCTGGATCGACGGGCAGCGGGGGCACATGGCGGTGGAACCGCCGTACGAGTCGGTGACTGGCGTGTTCTGCGTCGTGATCGACAGGGAGGGGCGGCGGCTGTGAACCCGGACCAGGCCAGGGCGGTGGCGGAGGAGTACTTCAACGGCGTCCGCAGCGCGGGCGCCGCCGTCGAAATCAGGATTTATGCCTTTCAAGAGGGCTATGTCGCCTGGGCGAATGAGCCCGACTCCGACGATCCCAGCGTGCTGCCCGACACCGTCGGCTCCGGGTGCGTGGTCATCGACAGGGCCACCGGCGAGATCGTCATCCGGCCGCTGCTCAACCCCGAGACGGTGGCGGAGCAGTGGCCGGGACGCCGCCCCCGATAACGAAGACGTCCCGGCCACCATGCTCAACCTGCCCCGTCGGGCCGGATCGGAAAACGCCCTGCTCATCCGGCTCATCCGGCTCGGGCCGCCCGGCAGGACTTCGGATCGTCCCGGCCGTGCTCGGACTCGCGCGACGCTTGCGATCCGGCCCGGCCGCGCTCAGCCGCTCGCGAGCGAACCCACCACCGAGGCGCGGGCCGCGCGCCGCGCGGGCAGGACCGCGGCGAGCACCCCGGCCAGGCCGGACAGCGCCACGAACGACAGGATCTGCGGCACCGGCAACTGGAAGATGACGTTCTCGGTCATCGTCCGCGCGGCGGCCCAGCCGAACCCGATGCCCAGCACCACGCCGACCAGCGCGCCGATGAGCCCCAGGACCAGCGCCTCGACCGAGAGCATCCGCCGCAGCTGGGGCCTGGTCAGGCCGAGCGCCCGCAGCAGCGCCGACTCGCGGGTGCGCTCGTGGACCGACAACGAGAGCGTGTTGGCGATGCCCAGCAGGGAGATGAGCACCGCCAGGCCGAGCAGCCCCGTGATGATCATCAGCATCATGTCGAGCGCCTCGTCGAACTCGCCCCGTACCTCCGTCGAGCTGGCGACCTTCGCCGTCGGGTACGGCCGCGTCGCCGCCTCGACGGCCAGCAGCGCCCGGTCGGGATCCACGCCGTCGGAGCGGTTGACGATCACCCGGCTGTCGCCCACCTCGCCGAAGTAGCGGTCGAACTCCCGCTCCGGCACCGTCACGCCGGGAAGGCCCGACTCCCGGTTGGAGACGCCCGCGATCGACAGCTCGACCGCACCCGCCTTCGCCGTCCGCACGGTGACCCGGTCACCGACCCCGACCTTGAGCCGCTCGGCGACGTGGTCCGCGACCAGCGCCGTACCCGGCACGAGCCGGCCGACCGAGCCCGCGTCCAGCTTCGGGACGAAAACCGGAGCCGGGGTGAACGTCCCCACCTCGTATTTCTCGTCCCCGGTCGCGAGCCTGGCGGTGCTTGACCGGAACGCGACGACCGCGGTCAGCTCCGGCCTGGTCCGCAGGTCCTCGGCGATCGCCCGGGGCAGCTCCGAGCTGCGATCCTGGCTCTGCACCAGGTAGTCGATCGGGAACTGCTCGTCGAGCTGATGGGCGTAGGTCACCCGGATGGTGCCGGTGAGGACGGAGATGACGGTCATCAGCGTCACGCCCACGGTGAGCGCCACCGTGGTGGTCGCCGACCGCTTCGGGTTACGCCGGGAGTTGTCCACGGCCAGCCTGCCCGGCACCCCGAAGAGCCTGGCCGGAACCCAGCCCGCGAAGGCGGACAGCGGCTTCACGATCACCGGGCCGAGGGTCAGCACCGCCAGGAAGACGAGCGAGCAACCGGCCATGACCACGACGAGCGCGGCCTCGCCGGGCTCCATGGCCATGCCCGCCGCGGTGATCCCCGCGCCCGAGACCAGGAAGAGCGCCGCGAAGATCATCCGTACCAGGCCGGCCCTGAAGGCCTGCTCCTCGGCCTGCGAGCGCAGCGCCGCGATCGGCGCCACCCGCGTCGCCGACCTGGCGGGCAACAGCGCCGCGCCGACCGTGACGGTCAGGCCGATGACCAGGCCCAGGACGATCGTACGAGGCGTCAGGGAGGCCGCGACCGACGGCAGCGGCGCGCCGACCGCGGTGAGCACGGCCAGCGCTCCCGCCCCCATCCCGTAGCCGAGCAGCAGGCCCAGCACCGACGACAGCAGGCCGACCACCGCCGACTCCAGCACGATCGAGCCGAAGACCTGCCCGCGCGTCGCCCCGATACAGCGCAGCAGCGCCATCTCACGGGTCCGCTGGGCCACCAGGATGTTGAAGGTGTTGTAGATGACCAGCGCGGCCACGAACATCGCCACCACGCCGAACAGCAGCAGACCCAGGGTGAGGAACTCGCTGCTGGCACCGTTGGCCTTGGCCAGGTCCGCCGCGTACCGCTCACCGGTCTTGACCTGGTGACCCGCCCCCACGACCGCCGCGACCGAGGCGCGCAGCGTCTCCTGGGAGACACCCTCGGCGGCGGCGACGTCGACCTCCCGGAACCCCTGCTGCCCGGTCATCTTCCTGGCCGTGCCGGTGGTGTAGCCGACCGCGCCGCTGTACCCGATCTCCTGGTCCAGGCCGATGTCGAACAGGCCCACCAGGGTGAACTCGTGCCTGACGTTCTCCGAGTCGAGTACCGCGATGGTGTCGCCGACCTTGAAGCCACGAGTCCTGGCCGTGCCCTCGTCGAGCACCGCCTCCTTCGCGGTCCTCGGCGCCGCGCCGCTGACGATCGAGGTACGGTTCAGCGCGCCCTCGGGCAGGGAGATCCCCACCGTAGGATAGTCACCGGCCGCCTTGCCGTCCTTGCCGATCAGGGCGGACGTGCCCCGCACCAGCCCCTGGGCGTCGGCGACACCTTCCGTGGCGCGGATCCTCTCCAGGGTCGCGTCGGAGACGGCCGGCGCCTCACCGCCCTTGTCCGGCAGCGGGAGCACCGCGACGTCGATCCGGTCGGCCGCCGCCGCGAACTTCTGGGTGAAACCCGCCTCGATGGTGTCGGTCAGTACGAACGTCCCCGCGATGAAGCCCACCCCCAGCGCGATCGCCAGCGACGTCAGCATCAGGCGCAGCCGGTGCGCGCGCAACCCGGCCAGCGTCGTCCTCAGCACCTCACGCCTCCAGCTTCATCAGCGTGTCCAGCACCGACTGCGGCGTCGGCCCCACCAGCTCACTGACCAGCAGGCCGTCACGGAGGAAGACCACCCGGTCGGCGTAGGAGGCCGCCACCGGGTCATGGGTGACCATCACGATCGTCTGGTCGAGCTCACGCACCGACGTACGCAGGAACGACAGCACCTCGGCACCGCTCCGCGAGTCCAGGTTGCCGGTGGGCTCGTCGGCGAAGATGACCTGCGGCCCGCTGATCAGGGCGCGGGCGACCGCGACCCGCTGCTGCTGGCCGCCGGACAGCTCGGCGGGCTTGTGCCCCAGCCGGTCGCGCAACCCCACGGTCGCCACGACCAGGTCGAACAGCTCGGGGTCGGCCAGCCGCCCGGCGATCTCCAGCGGGAGCCGGATGTTCTGCTCGGCGGTCAGCGTCGGCAGCAGGTTGAACGCCTGGAAGACGAAGCCGATCCGCTCGCGGCGGAGCAGGGTGAGCTGCCTGTCGTTGAGACCGGTGAGCTCCACGTCCCCGATGCGCACCTGCCCGCCGCTCACCGTGTCCAACCCGGCCAGGCAGTGCATCAGCGTGGACTTACCCGACCCCGAGGGCCCCATGATCGCGGTGAAGGCGCCGGACGAGAACGAGACGTCCACGCCGCGCAACGCGTGCACGGCGGTGTCCCCCCGGCCGTACACCTTCGTGAGACCCCTGGCCGTCACGGCCGGCTCCGCGCCTTTTCCGCGCGCGCGCCACGCGCCGACCTCTCCGGTGATGGTCACGGTAGTTCTCCTCAACAACGTATGGCGTTATGACGCACCAAACGCTATTGATGGGGAAAGTGGGATCCATCAGGCTTTTGGCCTGACCTGCGGTGCGGTGGAGGGCGCCCAGAGGGGGACATGCGCCACCTCCGTGGTAGTACGACCTCGGCCATTCGGCCGAGACGACCGGGGCCTCACGCGGGCCTGAGCCTCACTTCCATCGGGGCCCGCCCACGCCGGAGGTCACTTCCGCGGGTATCTGATCTTGAGGCGGCCCAGGCCGACCGTACCGGTGACGCGCAGCGTCGGCGCGTCCGGAAGGCCCGGATCGGTGGCCTTGTTGCTGATCGTGCCCATGTTCGTCGTCAGCGTGTCGACCCACACGGTCCACCCGCGCGGCACGATCACCCGGATCTCCCCCATCCCGCAGGTCGCCTCCAGCAGCACCTCACGGTGCGAGCACACCGCCCCGGTAAAGTCGATCTTCACCCTGCCCGAGGCGCAACTCGCCACGATGTGCGCGGGCACCACCCAATGACCCGTCCGCTGCGCCAATCCGTGTTTCGTCCGCAGCTCCAGAACCCCGCTGACACCCGGTACGGCGGGCGACGAGTTCCCCGGCAGATCCGAGGTCAGCGCCCTCAGGTCGTCGTACGTCCTGGCGGACTGCGCCTGCTCGATCCGCTCCTCCAGCTCCTCCAGCGTGAGCCGCCCGTCTCCCGCGGCCACGCGTAACTGCTCGATGACCGCGTCACGATCGGTGTGCGATGCGCGGAGCCGACCCTGGAGATCCGTCATACGACGATGCTAATCGGCCGAATGTGGAGTTACGAGCCCGGATTCATAGGCATATACGACGACTTGCGCCCGATCCCGCAGGCCCAGCTTGGCCAGCACCCGGCCCAGATGCGTCTTGACGGTCGCCTCCGCCAACTCCAGCCGACCGGCGATCTCCATGTTCGACAACCCCCTCGCCACCAGCACCAGCACCTCACGCTCCCGCGCCGTCAACCCCGACAGCGCGGCCGACTCGGCCACCCCCGCCGAGGGAAGATGCACCGCGAACCGCTCCAGCAACCGCCGCGTCGTACTCGGCGCCACCACCGCGTCCCCGCTGTGCACCGAATGGATCGCACTCACCAGATCGGCGGGCGGCACATCCTTCAACAGGAACCCCGACGCACCCGCTTTCAACGCCGCGAACGCGTACTCGTCCAGATCGAACGTGGTCAGGATCAGCACCCGAGGCCCCCCGGCCACCGAACAGATCAACCGCGTCGCCTCCACCCCGTCCATGACCGGCATCCGCACATCCATCAGCACCACGTCGACCTCGACCGCCCGCACCGCCTCCACCGCGGCGGCCCCATTACCCGCCTCCGCGACGACCTCGATACCGGGATGGGCACCGAGCACCATCCGGAACCCGGTACGCAGCAACTCCTGATCGTCGACCAGCATCACCCGAATCACCCGGTCGCTCACCGCTCCACACCCGTCCTGCTCTCCACGGGACACGCCCGACCGTTCTCCACCGAACGCACCCGATCGCCACCACACCCGACCCAGACGCCCACTCTCAAGCCGCCCGACCCGTCCCGGCCTCACCGATCGGCAGCCGCGCCACCACCCGGAAACCGCCGCCGGGACCGGGCCTCGCCTCCACACTCCCACCGAACAGCGCGACCCGCTCCCGCATGCCGACCAGGCCGTGCCCGCCCTCACGCCGCGGCGCCGCGGCACCACGACCGTCGTCGGTCACCCGCAACAGCAACTCCCGCACGCCGTACTCCATCTCCACCACGGCCCTGCTCTCCGGACCGCCGTGCTTGAGAGTATTGGTGAGCGCCTCCTGCACGATCCGATAGACGGTCAACTGCTCCCCCTCAGGAAGCTTCCGCGGCACCCCGAGCACCCGAAACTCCACCGGCAGCCCGGACGCACGCACCCGCGCCACCAGATCGTCCAACTGCGACAGGCTCGGCTGCGGAGCGTACTCCTCCTGCACACCATCGGCCCGCAACACACCCACCATCCGCCGCATCTCCGCCAGCGCCCCGCGCCCCGTCGCCGAGACCGCCCGCATCGCCTGACGCGCCTGCTCCGGATCATGCTCGATCGCATAACCCGCCCCGTCCGCCTGAACGATCATCACGCTCACATTGTGCGCGACCACATCGTGCAGCTCACGGGCGATCCGAGCCCGCTCCGCCGCCGCCGCCAACCGGGCCTGCTGATCACGCTCCCGCTCCGCCCGCTCGGCCCGCTCCTCCAACCCCTCCAGATAGCGGCGACGGGTGTTCGCGTAGATCCCCGCGATCCAGATCGCCACCGCGAACGCCGAGGCCGTGGCGAAGGCACTCACATCGAGTTCCGGCGCCAACCGCGCGAACGCCAGAGCCAGCCCCAACTCCACCACCAGACCCGCGCCGACCGCCCAGCGCAGCGGGCGCCGCGACGCCACACCGTACATGGCGACGAGCACCGAGACATTGAAGAACAAGGGCTGCACACCGAGAAGCCACTGCAGGAAACAGGTCAGCGAGATGATCACGAAGACCGTGACGGGACGCTGCCGCAACCAGAGCAGCGGCACGAACAGCAACAACCCCAGCCCCGCGAACCCCCACGACCCAAGCCTCGTCGTTCCCAACGCCACCAGGTCACCCGTCCCGACGGCCCAGACATTGAGCACCGAGACCAGCAGGAACGGGCTCAGCCACAGCGCGTCCGTAATCCCGGGATGGCGCCTGCTCCAGGCGCGTAATCTGCCGAACACACCACCACGATACGTATACGCAGATCACCGCCCTTCCCCCTGAAGGGGGAGCCCGATGTACGACCCAGGTCGCACATCCGGCACGACTTACAGAGCCTTTACGGCCCCTGCGGCACCATGGTTTATGGGAGCACCCTCCGGGGTGAGTAAAGGGAGACAGTTTGTGATGATCAGTCACAACGACGCTGGGTCGCGCGGCATTTAGACCACGCCGCGCGACCTGACGTTTTCCCCGTTCCCCCCGCCACACCGGATGGAGCCGCCCATCGGATACCGCTCCGCGCCCGCTCGGATGCTTCGGTGATCTCACCCGAATCACCCGGTTACCCGCGCGGATTTTCCCGTCCAGCAGTGGACATCGTGCCGTTCCGGGCGACGCCGGTCCCACGAGCGGTCGACCGGAGCTCACGCGGGTGACTCACCGAAGCCGTCTCCCACGGCGAGGCCACCTGAACGTGCACCCCCGGCCTCACCCGCCACACCGGACGCGGCGGCACGGTCTTCCGCGAGGACGGATTCGCGCAGCAATTGAATGGCTCTGCGTATGACCGCAGATCTCGACGCGAAGCGTCTTTCGGTCCGGCAATATTCTATGAAGAATGAATCCTGGGCCGATATTGTTATGCTGGTGTCCATCGACTTCGTGTCGACCGGTTGGCTTTGAATTGTTTTGTGGGGTCGACGGGATTCGAACCCGCTCTGGACGGTACCTAAAACCGTGGCCTCTACCGTTGGGCTACGACCCCTATTCTTGCCTGCGAAATTCTCTGTCTGTGAATGGCAATTGGGGCAGAGAACGCGCAGGTTTTCTTTTCTGTTGTCCAGCCAGTTGCCATTGATATGGTCAACGTGCAGTGTCAATGCCTGACCTTGCCAGGCGCCCTCGATCCTACAGCCCGCGCAGCGGTATGGCATCCCGATCTCGATCAAGCTGCGCCTGAGCTGCCCGGGGTCTGGGCGAGGGCTGCCCTCCGATCGTATGGCGAGAACCTGTTCCGGGCGACTGCGTCGTGGTGAGGGCTTCCCTCTGTTGGGGGAGACCCTGCGAAAGTGCGACGTGTCGATTCCGAAGCGCTTCAGCTGGCGGCTGATGTGGGTGTAATTGCCGCCCGCGATGGTGATGCCGAGGCGGCGGAGGACGTCGGCGATGCTGAGGGAGTCGGCCGCGGCCTCCGCCAGCATTTCGGGGGTGTATTTGTATTTGACGGGCACGCGTCAAGTCTAGGTAACGGGTACGGCAATTCTCGACGCGTGCCCATGTCATGATAAAAGGCTAAAAAAGGGATTTAATCGACGCCGAGTTCGCGGCGGAGCCGGGCCACGTGGCCGGTCGCCTTCACGTTGTAGAGAGCCTTCTCGATCTTGCCGTCGGCGTCGATGACAAAGGTGGAGCGGATGACCCCGACCGTCGTCTTGCCGTACATCATCTTCTCCCCGTAGGCGTCGTAGGCCTTGTGGACCTCCAGCGCGGGGTCGGACAGGAGCGGGAAGGTCAGGGCGTCGCGCTCGACGAACTTGGCGAGCTTGGCGGGGGTGTCCTTCGAGACGCCGAGCACGGCGAGGCCGGCCGAGCCGAGCGAGGCCAGGCTGTCGCGGAAGTCGCAGGCCTGTTTGGTGCAGCCCGGGGTCATCGCGGCGGGGTAGAAGTAGAGGATGACGCGCCTGCCGCGGTACTGCTCAAGCGACACGGTGGCGCCGTCGGCGGCCGGAAGCGTGAAGTCCGGGGCGGCGTCGCCCGGCTCGAGTTTCATGATGTCCCTCCGAGGAATGGTTCCCAGGTCAACTTACCGGCCTGTCCGAAGTGCCGTGGGTGGGCCGGACCTGACAGACTGATCGATGTCAAGGAGTAGGGGAGGAGAGCCATGGCGGACACCGATCCCGCGGAGTTGGAGCGGCAGATCGAGCGCACGCGCGCGGAGTTGGCCCAGACGGTGGACGCCATCGCGGACCGGGTGAACCCCAAGCGGGTCGCGGAGCGTGGCGTGGCGAAGGTCAGGGCGAATGCCGAGCATTTTGTCGCCCAGGTCGGTGATCTGGTGGGCGGTGTGGCGGGGCCGAGGCCGGTCAGGGCCGAGGGCGAGCCTGAGGACCTGTGGGCGGACGATCGGCCCGAGCTGGCGCCGATCCTGATCGGTGTGGGTACGCTGCTGGCGGTCAGTGCGGTGATCATGTTGTGGCGGCGCCGTCGCCGGTGATCGGCGGCCCCGAATTGAGTAGGGGTTTACTCATGTGCCCTTTTCCTTGCTCGCGGAATATTGCGAGCAAGGAAAAGGGAGGGTAAATCCGTGAAAAGCATCATTCGCGCTGCGGTCGCGGTGGCGGCGACCACCGGTCTCATGCTGACGGTGGCTCCGGCCGCCTTCGCGGCGTCGGCGCCGGCGTCGGCCGCGCGTGACTTCGACGACAGCTTCGACCAGGAGTCCAGGAACGGGCTGGCCACGGTCGAGGCCGAATACTCGGTCGAGGGCGACGACGAGGATGAGAACACGTTCGTGCTGCGGGGCGGGCTGTACGACGGTGACCGGCGTTCGCTGGCCCGGGGCGGGCGGTGTGCCTACTTCGAGGTGCAGGCCGCCTCGTCCGATGACGAGGACTGGAATGTCATCAAGCGGGTGAAGCAGTGCGGCTATGACGACACCAAGTACTTCCGCGTCACGGCGCACGATGTCAGCGAGGTGCGGGTGAAGACCTGCCAGATCAGCTACCGAGGTTGGTCCACCTACAAGTGCAGCAGGTGGTACGAGCTCGACCTGGGCTTCTAGAGGTTTCCGCTGAGCCCCGTACGGGGGCCTCTCCGGGCGCGGGGCAGCGCGGGCTTCCGGGGCCGGAGGGTGGGGGATGAGACACGAGCGGGCACCCGCCGGTGGGCGAGGTGCCTGCTCCGCGTGCACGGGGGCGGGTCAGAGGAAGGTGCGGCCTTCGCCCCGGTAGGTGGGGACCTCGTCCACGACCCTGTCCCCGTCGATCAGGTGCAGGCTGGCGAAGCGCTCGCAGAGCTCGCCGGCCTTGGCGTGCCTGAACCAGACCCGGTCGCCGGTGCGCAGGTCCTCGGCGGCCGGTCCGACCAGGGGGGTCTGGACCTCGCCGGCTCCCTCGTTGGGGTCGTATCGCAGCCCGCACGGCAGGTAGGGCTGGGGCAGGCGGTCGGCGCCGGGGGCACCGGAGGCCGGGTAGCCGCCGCCGAGGACCGTGACGACGCCGGGTGCGGGGCGGCGTACGACGGGCAGGGCGAAGAGGGCGGCGGGGTGGCCGCCGAAGCCCCGGTAGAAGTCGAACAGGCGGGGGTGGAAGAAGCCGGAGCCGGCGGCGATCTCGGTGATGGCTCTTTCCCTGGCGGTCTTCTCGATGCTGCCGGTGCCGCCGCCGTTGACGAACTCCAGGTCGGTGATCTGGTGGACGGCCTGGACGATCCGGCCCCTGCGGGTGATCAGCTCGCGCTGGGAGCGGGTCTGCATCAGGCGGATGGCCCGGGTGAGGGCGGGCTTGCCGGGGGGGTCGTCGCCGACCCCGGCGATCTGCGCCTCGTACGCCATCAGGCCCACGAGGCGGAATCCGGGGCGTTTGGCGATCTGGGTGGCCAGGTCGGCGGCCTGGTCGCTCTCGCGGATGGGGGAGCGGCGGACGCCCGCCCGGAACCGGCCGCCGAAGGCGAGGTAGCCCGCGTCGATGTCGAGGCAGAGCCGGATCTCCTGGCGGTCGTGGACGCCGGCGACGGCGGAGTCGACGAGGTCGAGGTGGTCGATCCGGTCCACCATGATGGTGATTTCCCGTGCGGCGAGCGGTTCGGCGGCCAGCTCGGCGAGCGCGGCGCGGTCCACCGTGGGGTAGGCGACGAGCACGTTCCGCATTCCGGTGGAGACCAGCCAGAGGGCCTCGGGGAGGGTGAAGGCCATGATCCCGGTGAAGCCGTCCATGGTGAGGATCCGTTCGAGCACGGCCCGGGACCTGATGGACTTGCTCGCGACCCTGATCGGCTTGCCGTGAGCCCGGTGGAGCATTCCCTCGGCGTTGGCGCGCAGGGCGGGCAGGTCGAGGACCGCGAAGGGGGGGTCCAGGTGTGCGGTGGCCCGGTTGTAGCGCTGGAGGTCGTCCATGTTCGCAGGATAACCCGGCTCGAAAGAATATGAGTAGTGTTCATGTTGCTGGAGAGCTGCTCAATGCTCCCGCCAGGAGGGTCCCAAGATCGCGCAAGAGGGCGGTTGATCCCGGCCTCGACCCCGCCGGAACGCGTACACCTGACCGAATGACGACTACTCTCCAGGACGTCCTGGCGGGCTCGGGAAGCACCGGGAGCGCGGGAGGCAGGGCGGCCGAGCAGTTTCAGGACGTCCGCCGCAGGTCGGTGCGGCTGCTTCGGCCGGGGAGGACCCCGGCGGGCGTGCCGGCGGCGCTGGTGGCGTCCGTCGTGCTGTCGGTCTCGGCCTCGGTGACCGTGGGCCTGCTGATGGAGTCGCCCGTCGCGCGAATGCCCTACCGGCGGCTCGTCAACGGGGCCGGCTCGTGGAGCTGGTCGGACCCCGTCGTGTTCGCCATGGCGGTGCTCGCCATGGTGGCGGGCCTGCTGATGCTCGGGCTCGCGGCCCTGCCGGGACGACCCAGGCTGGTGCCGCTGGAGTCGGGAGATCCGCACATGGTGATCGGGATCACCAGGTCCGGGCTCTGCCGCACGCTGGGGGAGGCGGCGGCGTCGGTGGAGGAGGTGAGCGGGGCACGGGTCCGGCTCGCGTCGCGGATCGTCGAGGTCACCGTGTTCACCGAGGCCGAGCGGACCGGGCCGGTGCTGCGCGGGGTGGGCGCGGCGGTGGGCGACCGGATGGCGGGCCTGGGCGCGATGTGCGCGGGCGACGTCGTGGTGCGGCTGCGCAGGCGGAGGGTCAGATGAGACCGTATCTCGGCAACCGGATCGGCCTGGCCGTCACCGGCGCGGCGCTGGTCTGCGCCGGTCTCTACGCCTTCCTGCGGGGACGTGGCGACCTGCCCGGTCAGCCGCCCGGGGCCAGGCTCGTGCGCGGGGGGTTCCCCGGCTGGCTGGCCGCGCATCCGTGGCTGGGCTGGCTGGTCGGGCTGCTGCTGGTGGTGCTCGCGCTGCTGGCGGTGCGGTGGCTGCTACACGCCCTGGGCTGGGGACGGTGGGGCGGGCGGACCGGAACGGGGACCGCCATGCTCGCTGTTGCCCTTAAAGAAGTCGAAGGGCTCGTCCGGATTCGGGTCAGGTACGTAAGGCACGAGCGGTTGCGAATCAGTGTGGGCTGCGCGCCGGGGACCGATGTCGGCAGGCTCGTGGCGCGGCTGAACAAGGACGCGGTGGGGAAGGTCAGACGGGCTCTCGGGGAGGTAGAACTCGGCGCGATGGTTCGTCTGCACGTCCGCCGCCGCTGACCTGTCGTACGCCGGCTCCGCGACGGGGCTCGCGTACACCGGCCGCTCGGCGGTCCTGCCGTAGTCCGGTTCGAAGTCCGGTTCCTCCTCCGCCGGTTCCTCGGGGGTACTCTCCTGGTGCCGGACGCCGAAGGACAGCCCGGCGGCCAGGCAGACCAGCGGGAGCGCGGGCACCACGTAGCGGTGGTCGAAGGCCGCGATGAAGGGCGGCAGGATCAGCAGCATGGTCCCCGCGGCCCAGGGCAGCAGCACCGCGCCGCCGAGCCGCCGCAGCCGCATCAGCACGCCGACCAGGCCGATCAGGCAGATCACCGCGAGGAACGGGCCGCGCACGAAGCCGTACTCCTGGTAGCCGCGCAACCAGCCCGCGTACGGCTCGGCCATCGTCGGCGCTCCCGAGACGCCCTGGTAGGCCACGGTCAGCTGCTCGGCGGTCTTCCCCTGCGAGGCGGCCTCGGTGGGGAAGGGGTGCAGCGTGTCGGGGAAGACGTAGGCGCTCTGCGGTCCGGGGGTCGGGTAGACGCGCCGGGTCCAGTCGAAGATGTGGACCGCGTCGTCGAGGCCCGCCCGCAGGAAGTCCAGCGGCTGGGCCTTGATGGCCTGGGTGGCGAAGGCGCCGGCGAGCGCGTCGCGCTCGGCCCAGCCGCCCTTGACCTTGTTCAGCGGTGAGGCGTCGTCCCAGATGTAGACCGGCGGCGCCGCGCGCTGTCCCACCGGTTCGACGGGGCACAGGGCCGCCTCGGGGCCGGTCGGCTGGATCCTGGCGCAGTCGGCGAAGGTCATCGTCCGCGCCCACAGGAAGGTGTTGCCCCGGGTCAGCGCGTAGCTGCCGTGCTCGGATTCGAACCAGGCGGCGTACGAGCCCAGGCCGATGGCGGCGGTCAGGGTCGCGGAGACGACCGCCCGCCACCCGGCCCGGCGGATCACCAGGCAGACCAGTGCCACGGCGATCAGCGGCAGCCCGATGGTCCGGGTGACCGTCGCGGCGGCCAGCAGCAGGCCGGCCAGCGCCGCGACCCAGGCGGCCGGGCGTTGCCGCCACAGCAGCAGGGTGACCGCCAGCACCGCCAGGAACTGGAAGAGCAGGTCCGCCATGACGAGGTGTTCGAGCTGGATCTGGTGGGCGTCCAGCAGCACCGGCAGCGCGGCGAGCGTCGCGCCCCATCCCGGCAGGCGGCCCAGCCTGCGCAGCAGCAGGTAGACGCAGAGCGCCACGGCCAGCCCGAGCAGATGCTGGACGACGACCACGGCCTGGACGCTGGCCAGCGGCTTGAGGATCCACAGGAACAGCGAGTAGCCCCCGGGACGGGGCTCCAGAGGGCGAGGGTCGAGCCCGGCGTTCAGGTAGACGAAGGAGTCGGCCCAGAACCACAGGGCGGGCCGGTAGCCGAGCACGGCCAGGGCGCGCAGGCAGCCGCCGGCCAGCAGGGCGGCGATGAAGAGCCAGTGTGCCCCGAAGAAACGGAGCACCCGCGAGGCACGGTTCGCCGGGTGCGTTCCCGTTACCACCACGACCTCCCGAGTCCCGCGGACATGGCCACCCAGCATAGGCGCGGGACGGGAGGGGCCCATACGTGATGCGAAATTTGGTGTCGATCGAGCTCTATGCGGCGTTCCTCATCTGAAGCGCGGATCTGGGGAAGCGTTCAGCACTCGATGACGTTCACCGCGAGCCCGCCGCGGCTGGTCTCCTTGTACTTGTCGAGCATGTCGCGGCCGGTGTCGCGCATCGTCTTGATGGCCTTGTCCAGCGAGACGAAGTGGCGGCCGTCGCCGCGCAGCGCGATCCTGGCCGCGGCGATGGCCTTGATCGAGGCGACGGCGTTGCGCTCGATGCACGGGATCTGCACCAGGCCGCCGATCGGGTCGCAGGTCAGCCCCAGGTTGTGCTCGATACCGATCTCGGCGGCGTTCTCGACCTGCTCGGGGGTGCCGCCCATCACCTCGGTGAGCCCGGCGGCGGCCATCGAGCAGGCGGAGCCGACCTCCCCCTGGCAACCCACCTCGGCCCCGGAGATGGAGGCGTTCTCCTTGAACAGCACGCCGATCGCCCCCGCGGTCAACAGGAAGCGGATCACCCCCTCGTCATCGGATTCGCGGACGAAGCGGTCGTAGTAGGTGAGCACGGCGGGGATGATGCCCGCGGCACCGTTGGTGGGCGCGGTGACGATCCGGCCGCCGGCGGCGTTCTCCTCGTTGACCGCGAGGGCGAACAGCGAGACCCAGTCCATCGTCTGCAGCGAGTCCTTCTCTCCCGGCTCGCTCCGCAGTTGCCGGTGGAGCTGGTGGGCGCGGCGGCGGACCTTCAGGCCGCCGGGCAGCACGCCCTCCTTGCCGATGCCCCGTCGCACGCACTCGCTCATGACCTGCCACAGGACGAGCAGCTGGGCGCGGATCTCGGCCTCGGTGCGGCCGAACGCCCGTTCGTTCTCCAGCATCAGCCCGGAGATCGACAGCCCGGTCTCCGCGCACTGGGCGAGCAGCTCCGCGGCCGTGGTGAAGGGGTGCGGCAGGACCGTGTCGTCGGGTTTGATCCGGTCGGCGCCGGTGGCGTTCTCGTCGACGACGAAGCCGCCGCCCACCGAGTAGTAGACCTTCTCGCGCAGCGTCTCGCCGGACTCCGACAGGGCGGTGAAGCGCATGCCGTTGGGGTGGTGGGGGAGCGAGATCTTGCGTTCGAAGACGAGGTCCTCGCCGATGACGAAGGGGATCTCGTGGGAGCCGTACAGGCGGACGGTGCCCGAGGCGCGCATGGCGGCCAGCCGCTCGTCGACCGTGTCGACGTCGACCAGCTCGGGTTTCTCGCCCGACAGGCCGAGCAGCACCGCCTTGTCGCTGCCGTGGCCCTTGCCGGTCAGCCCGAGCGAGCCGTACAGGATGGCGCTCACCCGCGCGGTCTTCTCCAGCAGCCCGTCCCGGTGCAGACCCCGAGCGAACTTGTGGGCGGCGGCCATCGGGCCGCCGGTGTGCGAGCTGGACGGGCCGATTCCGATCTTGAAGAGATCGAAGACACTGATCGTCATCTGAATCCTTCCAGCGTGGACGGTCACGCGCGCCCGGGGACGCGCGTGACCGTGACGCGAGGCGTCGAACTTATGACTCACCCGAGGTGAGCGCGGTGTACTCCTCCGGCGACAGCAGGTCGTCGGCGGAGCCCTCAAGACGTACCCGGAACAGCCAGCCGTCGCCGTAGGAGTCGCTGTTGACCAGCGAGGGGTCGTCCACGACCGCCTGGTTGACCTCCACGACCTCGCCGGTGACCGGTGCGAAGATGTCACTCACCGACTTGGTCGACTCGACCTCGCCGACGGCGTCACCGGTGGCGATCGACGCGCCTACCTCGGGTACCTGCACGTAGACCACGTCGCCCAGCGCCTCGGCGGCGTAGGCGGTGATGCCCACGGTGAGGGTCAGGCCGTCGTCGACGCCGCCGATCCACTCGTGTTCCTTGGTGTAGTGCAGGTCCTCGGGAATGCTGCTCATTTTTTCCTCCTGTAGAAAGGCAGTTCGACGACCTCGACCGGCTCGCGGCTGCCCCGGATGTCGACGGCCAGCCCCGACGACAGGCCGCTGTCCACGTAGGCCATGGCGATGGGCCTGCCCAGTGTCTGGGAGGGCGCCCCGCTGGTGACCTCCCCGGCGACCGTGCCGTCATCGGCGACCACCACCGGATACCCGTGCCGGGGCACCCTGCGGCCGCTCGCGACCAGGCCGACCAGACGACGGGCCGGCGGGACGTCCCTGAGCGGTTCGAGGGCGGCCCGGCCGACGAAGTCGCCCGGCTTGTCAAACCTCACCACACGGCCGAGCCCGGCGTCGAACGGAGTGAGGTCCGCGGAGAGTTCGTTGCCGTAGAGCGGCATGCCCGCCTCCAGCCGGAGGGTGTCGCGCGCGGACAGGCCGGCGGGGACCAGCCCGTGCGGTGCGCCCGCCTCGGTGAGGGCGGTCCAGAGGGGTTCCGCCGCCGAGGCCGCGACGAACAGCTCGAAGCCGTCCTCGCCGGTGTATCCGGTGCGGGCGACGAGGACCTCGTGTCCGGCCACCACGGCGGGCAGGCCCGCGTAGTACCCGAGCCCGTCCAGGTCGGCGTCGGTGAGAGTGCTCAGGATCTCCACCGAGCGCGGCCCCTGGACGGCGACCAGCGCGTACTCCTCGGAGCGGTCCCGCACCGCGGCGTCGAAGTCCTTGGCGCGCTCGGTCAGCTCGGCGGCCACCCGGGGGTAGTTGGAGGCGTTGGCGACGACCATGAACTCTTCGGGGGCCAGCCGGTAGACGATCAGGTCGTCCAGCACGCCGCCCCCGGCGTCGACGATCATCGTGTAGCGGGCGCGGCCGGGCGCCAGCGCGGAGAGGTGGCCGACCAGCGCGTAGTCGAGGGCCTCGGCGGCCTGCGGGCCGGTCACGAAGATCTCACCCATGTGGGAGAGGTCGAACAGGCCGGCCGCCTGGCGGACCGCGTTGTGCTCGGCGGACTCGCTGCCGTAGCGGAGCGGCATCAGCCAGCCCGCGAAGTCGGTCAGCGTCGCGCCGAGGGACTCGTGCACGCCGCGCAGCGGCGTAGGTCGGGACATGTTCGCACCTCAGACAAGGGACAGATGAGATCATCCTCCCCCTCTGTCATTGGTGCCTGAGAGTTTCATCCGGGTTTTACCGGACTTTCACCTTCGGCGAGGTCGTGGGACCTGCTTTCCAGAGGCACCTACCCGCACGGTCCTTTGCCTTGAGAGGTTCGCGGGGAGGGCTTGCTCCTTCAGGGGTCCTGGCCTGGATGTCAGGACACTCTCCCGCGCGGGGTTCATCGGTGTCGCAGGCCAGCCTAACCGCCCGCACCGGCCGAGCGAAATCCCCGGGCGCGCACCGGCCTTCACGAATCACTCAGCGGCGGGTGTGCCGGACCAGTGCCTCGAACAGGGCCGACTCGTCGTCGGTCTCGGGATGCCACTGGACGGCGAGGGCGAACGGATGATCCTCCACCTCCACGGCCTCCACCGTGCCGTCCTCGGCGTGGGCGGTCACGGTCAGGCCCTCGGCGAGCAGGTCAACGGCCTGGTGGTGGTAGTGGGCCACGTCCACGGTCTCGGTCCCGAAGACCTTCGAGGTCAGGCTGCCGGGGGCGAGCCGCACCGGCATCCTGCCGTAGCTGCCGGGGGCCGGGGCGTGCCCCTGGTGGCCCACCACGTCGGGCAGGTGCTGGTGGAGGCCGCCGCCGAGGGCGACGTTCAGGATCTGCATGCCCCTGCAGATGCCGAGGAAGGGCAGGTCCCGCTCCAGCGTCGCCCGGACCAGTCCCAGTTCGGCGTCGTCGCGGAACGGCCGGACGTAGCCGGTCCGCTCGTGCGGCTCCTGCCCGTACCGCTCCGGGCCGACGTCCCCGCCGCCGGCCAGGATCAGCCCGTCCAGGCGCTCCACGAGCGTCGCGGGGTCGCCCGCGGGCGGCAGGATCACCGGCTGCCCGCCCGCGCGGGCCACGTGGTCGACGTAGTCGTACGGCAGCAGCGCGGTGGTCGTCTCCCAGACGGTGAACCTCGCGGGCTCGACGTAGCAGGTGATGCCGATGACGGGACGGGACATGATCTCTTTCTCACGCGGACGCCGGGGACATGGGACATCCGCCCACGTCCTCGCACGTTATCGGGGCCAGGGTATGGCCTGGGCAAATCCCGCCACCGCCGGTCGCGAAGGTGGCGGGGGCGGAGATGGCCGGGAGCGGTCAGAGTGGCGTGACGTAGGCGCCCGAGATGCCGCCGTCCACCAGGAACTCCGCGCCGGTGACGAAGCTCGCGTCGTCCGAGGCGAGGAACGCCACCGCGGCGGCGATCTCGGTCGCCTCGGCGAAGCGGCCGATCGGGATGTGCACCAGGCGGCGCTGTGCCCGCTCGGGGTCCTTGGCGAACAGCTCCTGCAGCAGCGGGGTGTTGACCGGGCCGGGGCAGAGCGCGTTGACCCGGATGCCCTCGCGGGCGAACTGCACGCCCAGCTCGCGCGACATCGCCAGTACCCCGCCCTTGGAGGCGGTGTAGGAGATCTGGCTGGTCGCCGAGCCCATCACGGCCACGAACGACGCGGTGTTGATGATCGACCCCTTGCCCTGCCGCCGCATGTACGGGATGGCGTGCTTGCAGCACAGGTAGACGGAGGTGAGGTTGACCTCCTGGACCCGGCGCCAGGCGTCGATGCCGGTCTCCAGGATCGAGTCGTCCTCCGGCGGTGAGATGCCCGCGTTGTTGAACGCGATGTCCACGCTGCCGTAGCTGTCGAACGCGGTCTGGAACATCCGGACGACGTCGTCCTCGCTGGTCACGTCGGCCTTCACGAACAGGCCGCCGACCTCGGCCGCGGCCGCCGCGCCGGTCGTCTCGTCCAGGTCCACGCACACGACGCGGGCGCCCTCCTCGGCGAACCGGCGCGCGGTGGCCAGGCCGATCCCGCTACCGGCGCCGGTGATGACGGCCACCCGGTCCTGCAAACGCAGCATCGCTTCTACTCCTCGGAAATGAAGACGTTCTTGGTCTCGGTGAACGCGGACAGGGCGTCCGGTCCCAGCTCGCGGCCGAGGCCCGACTGCTTGAAACCGCCGAACGGGGTCCAGTAGCGGACGCTCGAATGCGAGTTGACGCTCAGGTTGCCCGCCTCGACGGCCCTGGCCACCCGGAGCGCCCGGCCGACGTCACGGGTCCAGATGGACCCGCTCAGGCCGTACGGGGTGTCGTTGGCGATCCGCACGGCGTCCGCCTCGTCGTCGAACGGCAGCACCGACACCACCGGTCCGAAGATCTCCTCGGTGAACGCCCGGTCGTCGGCCGAGGTCGGGGTCAGGACCGTCGCCGGGAACCAGAACCCCGGCCCCGACGGGCACGCGCCCCGCAGGTGGGGCGGCTCGGTGACGTAGGAGGCCACCCGCTCCCGGTGCTCGGCGCTGATCAGCGGGCCCATCTCGGTGCTCTCGTCGCGGGGGTCGCCGACCCTGACCTTCAGCACGGCCTCGCCGAACCGGGCCAGGAACTCGTCGTGCACCGAGCGCTCGACCAGGATCCGGGAGCGCGCGCAGCAGTCCTGGCCCGCGTTGTCGAAGACCGCGTACGGCGCGGTCGCCGCCGCCCGTTCCAGGTCGGCGTCGGCGAAGACCACGTTGGCGCTCTTGCCGCCCAGCTCCAGGGTGAGCCGCTTGACCTGCCCGGCGCAGACGGCGGCGATCTCCTTGCCCACCTCGGTGGAGCCGGTGAACACGATCTTCGCCACGTCCGGGTGCTCGACCAGCCGGGCGCCCGCGACCTCTCCGGCGCCGGGCAGGACCTGGAACACCCCCTCGGGCAGCCCGGCGGCCAGGGCCAGCTCGGCCACCCGCAGGGCGGTCAGCGGTGTCCACTCGGCGGGCTTGACGATCACGGTGTTGCCCGCGGCCAGCGCCGGGGCCGTCCCCCAGGTCATGATGACCATCGGGAAGTTCCACGGCACGATCACGCCGACGACGCCCAGCGGTTCCTTGAAGGTGACGTCCAGGCCGCCGGGCACCGGGATCTGCAGGCCGTGGTCACGCTCGGGCGCCCCGGCGTAGAAGTCGAGCACGTCGGCGACGTTGCCCGCCTCCCAGCGGGCGTTGCCGATCGTGTGCCCGGCGCCCGCGACCTCCAGCAGGGCCAGTTCCTCGGCGTGCTCGCGCACCAGCGAGGCGAACCGGCGCAGCAGCCGGGCCCGGTCGGAAGGGCCGACGCTCCGCCAGGTGGCGAAGGCCCTTCTCGCGCGCTCCACCGCCCTGTCGACCTCGGCGGCGTCCGCCATCTCGACCTCGGCGATCACCTCTTCTGTCGCCGGATTTATGATCTTCACCGTCACATCCGTTCGAATCCTCGGAACAGCTCCCAGTCGGTCACCGCCGCGTCGAAGGCGGCCAGCTCGGTCCGGGCGTTGTTCGCGTAGTGCGCCACGACGTCCTCGCCGAAGACGGAGGCCGCGAACGCGGAGCCCTCCCAGAGCTCCAGCGCGTCCCGCAGGGTGTGCGGGACGGTCTCCGCGCCCGAGGTGTAGGCGTTCCCCGTGACCGCCTCCTCAAGCGGCAGTTCGTTCTCGATGCCGTGCAGCCCGGCCGCGACCAGTGCCGAGACCGCCAGGTAGGGGTTGACGTCGCCGCCGGGCACCCGGTTCTCGATCCGCAGCGAGGGGCCGTGGCCGACCAGGCGCAGCGCGCACGTCCTGTTGTCCACGCCCCACTTGACGGCGGTGGGGGCGAAGCTGCCCGGCACGTACCGCTTGTAGGAGTTGACGTTCGGCGCGTACAGCAGGGTCAGCTCGCGCATGAGGGCGAGCTGACCGGCGATGAAGTGTTGTCCCGTCGCGGACAGTCCGTGCGCCTCGGAACCCGCCATGACCGGCTCTCCGGCGGTGTCCCTGAGCGAGATGTGGATGTGGCAGGAGTTGCCCTCGCGCTGGTTCGGTTTGGCCATGAAGGTGATCGACATGCCCTCCTGGGCGGCGATCTCCTTGGCGCCGTTCTTGTAGACGGCGTGGTCGTCGCAGCTGGACAGGGCCTCGCCGAAGCGGAAGGCGATCTCGTGCTGGCCGAGGTTGCACTCGCCCTTGGCCGACTCGACGTACATGCCCGCGCCCTCCATGCCGAGCCTGATCCTGCGCAGCAGCGGCTCGACCCTGGCGGTGCCGAGGAGGGAGTAGTCGACGTTGTAGAGGTTGGCGGGCGTCAGGTCACGGTAACCGCCGCGCCAGGCGTCCTCGTAGCTGTCGTTGAAGATCACGAACTCCAGCTCGGTCCCGACGAACGCCCCCCAGCCCCGCTCGGCCAGCCGGGCGAGTTGCCGGCGCAGGATCTGCCGCGGCGAGGCGGCCACGTCGGAGCCGTCCTCCCAGAGCAGGTCGGCCATCACCAGGGCCGTCCCCTCCTGCCACGGCACCCGGCGCAGGGTGGACACGTCGGGTTTCATGACGAAGTCGCCGTAGCCCCGCTCCCAGGAGGACATCGCGTAGCCGTCGACCGTGTTCATGTCGACGTCGACCGCGAGCAGGTAGTTGCATCCCTCGGAGGCATGTCCCAGCACCTCCTGCAGGAAGTAACGTGCCGACAGGCGTTTCCCCTGCAGGCGGCCCTGCATGTCGACGATCGCCAGCAGCACGGTGTCGATCCGTCCTGCCCGCACCTCGTCGTGAAGTTCGCGGACGTCCACACGCCCTCCTCGCCGGAGTCTTATTGGGCTAGTGTCAGACCATTGACGTGTAGCGGGGGGAGCATTGTCAAGGGTCGGAGGAGATCAATTGGACGAGGTGTCGCGACTGGCGACCGTGCTGCGGCCGGTGCGCGCGGGTAACGCGTTCGAGGAGACCGTGGAGCGCCTGCTCCAGGTCATCAAGCTGGGGCTGGTAGCCGAGAAGCTGCCGCCCGAGCGGGAACTCGCCGCCCAGCTCGGGATCAGCAGGGTCACCCTGCGCGAGGCCATCCGCGCCCTGGCGGAGGCGGGCTACCTCACCGTGCGCCGTGGCAGGTACGGCGGCGCCTTTCTCACCTACACCCCGCCGCGCCCGCGCCGTGACGACCTGCGCAGGGCGGTCGCCGACATGGGCACCGACGACCTGGGCGACGCGCTCACCTTCAGGATGGCCGTGGAGTGCGGCGCCGCCCAGGTGCTCGCCACCACCGCGCTCACCGAGGAGCGGTGCGACGCCCTGCGGGAGCGGCTGCGTGAGGTCAACTCGGCGGGGCCCGACGACTACCGCCGTCTCGACACGGCCTTCCACCTGGCCATCGCCGAGCTGACCGGCTCCCCGCTGCTCGCCGCGGCCTGCGCCGACGCCCGGCTGCGGGTCACCGACCTGCTCAACGCCATCCCGGTGCTCCGGCGCAACATCGAGCACGCCGCGATCCAGCACGAGGCGATCGTGACGGCGATCCTGGCCGGCGACCCCGAGGGCGCGCGCCGCGCCGTGGCCGAGCACCTTGAGGGCACCGCCGCGCTGCTACGGGGCTTCCTCGCATAGCCTGATAAAACGGTGGGGGATGTGTTCCGAGATCGGATCATGGAAACAGGGCGGCTGCCGCTGTTCTGTTTCTTTGTCGCGCTGATCGTCGCCTTCGTGTTCACCAGGATCAACGTCCGGCTCATCCGGGCCAAGATCGGCTGGTTCCGTAACGTCAACGTCGGCGAGATGCACATTCACCATGTGGTGTTCGGCGTGGTGCTGACCCTGCTCGGCGGGGTGTCCGGCCTCGTCGTCTCCGGGGTCTCCGAGGGCTGGTACGCGGTGACGGCGGTGATCTTCGGTATCGGCGCCGCCCTCGTCCTCGACGAGTTCGCGCTGATCCTGCACCTGCGCGACGTCTACTGGGAGGAGGAGGGCCGAGCCTCCGTGGACGCGGTGTTCATCGCCGTCGCGATCACCGGCCTGCTCCTGCTCGGCCTGCGCCCCCTCGGCTGGGAGAACTCCGACGGCACCCCCAGGGGCACCTGGCTGACCGCCGGCCTCATCGTGACCAACCTCGGGCTCGCCGTGGTCACGCTGCTCAAGGGCAAGATCTGGACGGGCCTGGTCGGGCTGTTCGTGCCGATCCTCCTGGTGCCGGGGGCCGTGCGGCTGGCCCGCCCGGGATCGCCCTGGGCACACTGGTTCTTCGCTCCGGGCGCCCGGCACCCGCGGCTCCGCAAGATGGCCAGGGCCGAGCGCCGCGAGGAGCGCTGGCGCCGCCCGGTGATCCGCGGCAAGATCGCCTTCCAGGAGTTCGTCTCCGGCCGTCATGACCTCCCCTCCACCCGCCGCCGCTCCCGCCGCTGAACCGCCGATGCCCTCGCCGTCGCCCTCGCCGTGTGGACCGGGAGCCGAGGTCGGCCCGCGAGTGTGGGCACTGCACGAGCGCGGTCTCGCCCGCGACGTCATCGACGTCGCCTCGGTCTCCGAGCCGTACGGTTTTCGCGAACTCGAACACCTCGCCCGCCGGTACGACGAGGGGTTCTCGCTCGCCGAGCTGGTGATGCGGCTGGAGTTCGTCGCCCTGATCGCCGACGAGGACTTCGAGGCCCACGGCGTGCGGGGCGAGCGGCTCTGGGAGATCCGCCGGTTCGCCGGCGCCTGGGTGGAGGACATCGGGCTGCGCCGCGCGGAGGAGGGCGACATCGACTACGACGACGTCCCCGACCCCGACTGAGGAACGAGGGGAAAGCGGCGGCCGGTCGTGGTGAGCTTTCAAACCCGTGCATATCCGGCCGCGCGCCGGGCAGATGACGGCCCTGCCTGCCGAAGGGGTGCTGATCATGGGTCTGATGGAGAAGTTCAACCTGCGCGAACTGAAGGCCAGGGTCAAGCGGAGGCTGGCCGGCCGGACGGGCAACCGCCGGCTGGTGGCCGAGGCCAGAACCGAGGAGGCCGAGGCGAGGCTGCTGAAGACCCAGGACGAGATCCTGGACACCGTCGCGGAGATGCGCAGGGAGTACGGCGTCCGCCGCCACTGACCCCGCTCGCCGGTGTCCCGCCGATGGGCTCCTTGCCGGCTCCGGATCGGCGGGGCACCGGTACGCGGCGGCCGCTCTTCGGGCCGGCCCCGGGAGGGGTGGTTTTCCCCGCACCGCTCATCACTTAATGAGTAGAAATTTCGAGAATTCCGCCTGGTCGTACATAGACAGAATATATGTCTGTTTCGCTATAGTCCGAAGGCATTGCAGGGGCGCGAGTGGACCAATCCTTTTAAAGGTGGGCGAATGACAAGCCTCGATTCAGCGACATCCGTGGTCCGGTCGGCGATCGCCGAGGTGCTGAGCGTACCGAGCGATCAGGTGAAGCCGGGGGCCACCATCGCCGACCACCAGATCGACAGCCTGGAATGGGTGGAGATCTCCGTCATCATCGAGGAGAAGCTGGGCATCCAGCTCGACCCCAGTGACTTCGCCGGGGCGCAGACCGTCGCCGACATGGCGGGCGTACTGCACGCCGCGCTGGCGGCCCGGTGACGCGCGTCGTCGTCACGGGTCTGGGGGTCAAGAGCCCGGCGGGCAACACGGCGGGGGACGTCTTCGCCACGGTGCTCGCGGGCAAGTCGCTCGCGACCGCCATCCCCGAACTGGCCGACGCCCGGGTGCCGGTCTCGATCGGGTGCCCGCTGGCGCCGTTCGAGCCGGATGACTACTTCGGCGGGCGCGAGCTCCGGACCCTCGACCGGACCTCCCAGATCGGCCTCGCCGCGGCGATCGACGCCGTCGCCGACGCGGACGGCCTGCCCGCCGAGGGCTGCGGGGTGTACGTGGGCACCGGCGGCGGCGGGTTCGCCACCCTGGAGAACCTGATCGTGGGGCACACGCTCGGCAGGGAGAAGGTGCCGGTCCACGCGGTTCCGACGCTGATGTCCAGCTCGACGGCCTCGCGCGTCGCCATCAGGTACGGCTTCAGGGGGCCGTGCCTCACCTTCAACACGGCCTGCGCCAGCGGGGCCACCGCGATCGGCGAGGCGCTGCGCGCGATCCGCTCGGGCGTGGTCGGCTCCGCCGTCGCCGGGGGCCTGGACGCGCTGCTCTCCCCGCTCGCGATGGAGGCCTTCGCCCGGGTCGGCGCCCTGTCGGAGCGGACGCACGCCCCCTCGGAGGCGTCCCGCCCGTTCGACGCCGACCGTGACGGCTTCGTCATGGGGGAGGGCGCGGCCTTTCTGGTCCTGGAGCGCGCCGACCTCGCCGAGGCGCGGGGCGCCCGTGTCTACGGCGAGGTCAGCGGCTACGCGGCCAACTGCGACGCCAACCACATCGTGGCGCCGCTCAGGGACGGCTCGGTGGCGGCCGGGTGCATGCGCGCCGCCCTGCTCGACGCCGGACTCGACATCGGCGACGTCGGGCACGTCAACGCCCACGGGACCTCGACCCCGCACAACGACAGCGCCGAGGCCGCCGCCCTGCACGCGTGCTTCGGTGGCCGTACGCCCCCGGTGACCTCGACCAAGGGCGTGACCGGCCACCTCGTCGGCGGCGCGGGCGCGCTGGAGGCGGTCATCGCCCTGCTGTCGGCCCGAGAGGGCCTGATTCCCCCCACCGCCAACTTCGCGGGCGGCCCCGAGGCCGACCTCATCGACATCGTCTGCGCTGAGCCCCGGTCCGTGGCCGTCGCCCCCGTCCTGTCCAACTCCTTCGGCTTCGGGGGCAGCAACGCCTGCCTGGTCCTCACCCCCTCCCTGGATTCCTGACATTCCGTACGGCCCCGCCGGCCCGCCGTGAAACGGCGCCGGATCGGCGGGGCCTTCGCCGACCCCCTGATGTCAGTTTTGGTTGACAAAATTGGTGACGTCACCGACTTTCGTTACGAAACACGGCAAAGGCGCTCGGGGTGGACTCGTGCGAGGTAAACAGGAAAAGCGGCCGGAGGTCGATCGCGTCGTTTCGAAGGGGGATCGCATTGTCCGAGACCGCGTCCTGGCGGTTGCTGGTCGCCTATTTAGGGCCCCACCGGAAAACCTTGCTGCTGGGCGGGGTGCTCAGCCTCGTCGGCTCGCTGGCCGGATTGGCGATGCCGCTCCTGGCCAAGACGGTGGTCGACGCCTTCGGTGAGCAGCGCTCCCTGCTCGGCCCCGTGCTGGGGCTGACCGCCGCCGTGCTGGTGGGAGCCGGCCTCGGCGCGCTGGGCAGCTACGTGCTGGAGCGGATGGGGGAGAGCATCGTCTTCTCCGCCCGCCGCGGCCTGGTCGACCGGATGCTGCGGCTGCGCACGTCCGAGGTCGACCGGCTCAGACCCGGTGACCTGATGTCCCGGGTGACCTCCGACACCACGCTGCTGCGCGCGGTGTTCGCCAACAGCGTGGTCGAGACGGTCAGCTCGCTCTTCATGATCGTGGGCGCCGTGGTCATGATGGCGATCATGGACTGGGCGCTGCTGCTCATCACGCTGGGAGTGCTGGTCCTGGTCGGCGGGCTCGTCGGCCTGGTCCTGCCCCGTATCCAGCGGGCCTCGACGCAGGCCCAGATCGCGGTCGGCGAGATGGGCGCGGTCCTGGACCGGGTGCTCCAGGCGTTCCGTACCGTCAAGGCCAGCGGTGCCGAGGAGCGGGAGATCGCTGCGGTGACCGAGGCGGCACGCGAGGCGCGTGACCGGGGCATCGCCGTCGCCTGGCTGGCCTCGATCGCCGGTATCTCGGCGTGGGTCTCCGCGCAGCTGGCCTTCGTGGCCGTGCTCGGCGTGGGCGGCGCGCGCGTCTCCTCGGGCACGCTGGAGGTCTCCTCGCTGATCGCCTTTCTGCTCTACCTGTTCTACCTGGTCGCCCCCATCGGCCAGCTGGTCCAGGGCTTCACGCAGTTGCAGAACGGCCTGGCCGCGGTGCGGCGGATCCGCGAGATCGAGGAGCTTCCCGTCGAGAAGACGGACGGCAAGGTCTACGAGGTCGGGAGCACTCCGGCCTGGGTCTCCTTCGAGAGCGTCGTCTTCCGCTACGGCGACGACAGGCCGATCATCCACGACGACGTCTCCTTCGAGGTGCCCCCGGGCGGGCTGACCGCCCTGGTGGGGCCGTCCGGCGCGGGCAAGTCCACGGTCTTCGCCCTGCTGGAGCGGTTCTACGAGCAGCAGTCGGGGACGATCAGGATCGACGGCCGAGACATCGGGGACTGGCCGCTGGCCGAGCTGCGCGCCTGCCTCGGCTACGTCGAGCAGGACGCGCCGGTGCTGGACGGCACGCTCAGGGAGAACCTCGTCTTCGCCGCGCCGGGCGTGGAGGAGGCCGACATCAGGCGGGTGCTCGCCCGCACCCGCCTG